>CAYFRZ010000008.1:0-31898 GCA_964345675.1 uncultured Methanobrevibacter sp. | reverse complement strand
AAAAAAAACAGAAAAATTCTTAAGTTTCTAGGAATGTTTATAAACCTTAAAAAATAAATTATCAATATTACAAATTACGATTATTAGGTGTTTTAATGAATGTTCTTGAAAAGTTAAACTCCATTAAAAGTGGAAAGATAACAGCTAAGGAAAATGTTGAAAACTTCATTAAAGTTATTGATAAAAATAACGAAAGTATTAATGCATTTATTGAATTAAACTACGAAGATGCATTAAAACAAGCTGAAGTTATAGACACAAAAATAGCTAACGGAGAAGATATCGGTGCTTTAGCTGGATTAGTATTTGGTATTAAAGCAAACATTAATGTTGAAGATTTAATTATATCAGCTGCTTCAAAAACTTTAGAAGATTATATTGGAAGTTACAATGCAACTGTTGTTAAAGAAATTTTAGATGAAGACGGAATTATCATTGGTATCTTAAATATGGATGAATTTGCAGCAGGAAGTTCAACTGAAACTTCATACTACGGACCTACACAAAACCCCGCAGCAATAGGAAGAATCCCTGGAGGCTCATCTGGAGGCTGTGCAGCAGCAATTGCAGCTGAAATGTGTGATATTACAATTGGATCAGATACTGGAGGATCTATTAGAAATCCTGCATCTCACTGTGGAGTAGTTGGATTTAAACCAACATATGGTGCAGTTTCAAGACAAGGATTACTTGACCTATCCATGAGTTTGGATCAAATTGGACCACTCTCAAATGATGTAAGTGGTATTGCACTCACATTAAATACTATTGCAAAATATGATGAAACTGAATGTACTACTTTAAACTGGAATAAACCTGACTTTACCAGTGTATTAGATGACACTAGCCTAGAAGGTATGAAAATTGCAGTTTGTAAAGAATTTATAGATGTAACTGATGATGAAATCAATGCTACTGTAAACAAAGCTATCAATAAATTAGTTGAAGCTGGTGCAGAACTTGTTGAAGTAAGTTTTGATTACATTGACTTATGTTTACCAACCTATTACTTAATTAACTATGTGGAGTTCTTCTCTGCAACTAGAAAATACGATGGAAGAGAATATGGTTCTAGAATTGAAGAAGTATGTGGAGATGAAGTACTTAGAAGAATTAAAATAGGTTCACATATTGCAGAAGCTGAATTCAGTGGTAAATACTACAAACAAGCATTAAAAGCAAGATCTGTAATTAGATCTGAAATTACTTCAATGCTTGAAAATGTGGAGTTAATTGTAGGACCGACTGTACCTAAACTTCCTCACGAAATTGGTGCTAAATTAGAACCAATGGAAATGTATGCCTATGATATTTTAACTGTAATCGCTAACTTAGCAGGTATTCCAGCAGCAAGCATACCTGCAGGTAAAGTGGATGATATTCCAGTAGGATTACAATTACAAGCAAAACCATTAGATGATTTAAAAATTATTAAAGCAATGAGTGTCTTTGAAAACACTCAATAAACTCTTTTTCATTTTTATTTAGAAATAAAAATATTTTACACTTGAAATATACCTCTAAAAATTTAATATTTATAAAGTACAATAGATTACCAAGAGGTTATTTTTATGACAAGAATTGGACTTGCATACATTAATGGAGCTGTTCCAGGATTTGAAAATTTTGGAAATTTACCAACTGATATTGTTAAAGAAAATGGTCTTGTTGATGGATTTAAAGCCAGTAATGAGCTTGATGCATTAATAATACCTGGGGGAACATTAATTGAGTCAAATGATATTAACATTGGACTAAACACAGAAATTAAAAAAATGGCTCATGATGGAAAACCAATTATAGGAATTTGTGCAGGTTTTCAACTATTATCAAATCAAATAGATATTGGGAGAAAATCTCCAGTACCAATCATTAAAGAAGGTCTTGGAATAATTGATGTTAATTTTTCACCATTAATCACAAGTGACCGTGTTAAAGCAAAAGTATTTGATAACTCATTTTTAGTTAAAGGTCAAAAAGAAGATATTTATGGTTTTCATACACACACTTATGGTAAAGTTGAAGGAGACGCTAAACCCTTATTTTACTCACAAGTTCAAAGAATGAATTATGGAGATACAAACAAAAGCGGTGAATACAATATATTTTCAGGTGCTTGTAACGATGATGGTAATGTTATTGGTACAATGATTCATGGAATATTAGATGAAAATCAAGTTCTTGTAAAAAATCTATTAGAACAAATAGATGCTAAAAATATTGATAATATATACAATAGAAACATAGAAGTTAAAAAATTCTTAAAAAGTGAAGTCGGAATTAACACTAACATAAAAGTTCCTAAATTAGATGTAAAAACAAAATCACCTAAATATTTAATGATTGGAAGTAATGGATCAGATTCTGGAAAAACATTCATTGTAACAGGACTTGCAGGTGCATTAAGAAGAAAAGGATATAAAGTTGCACTACTTAAAGTAGGTCCTGATGTACGTGACATTATCCCGGGATTGTATCTGACAAAAGGCAAAATGGAAGAGTTTTCATCAATAAAAATAGGCCATCTAGGATGGAAAGATATTGAGTATACAATATCAAAGCTTAATTCTTCAGACTATGATATTGTTTTAATTGAAGGTGTAATGAGTGTATTTACTGGTCTTTTAAACAAAAAAGTACCATTTTCAGCTGCAGAAATTGCAATGTCTTCAAAAATACCTATGATTTTAGTTTCAGGAGTTAATAAAGGTGGAATAGAATCTGCTGCAGTTGATTTAGTCTCTCATGCCAATATGCTTGAAAAATTTGGAATTCCAGTGAAAGCAATATTACTAAATAAAGTATACAATGAAGATATTTTCAATGAAGTAATACCTTATATTAAAAATAACACAAGTGTTGATACAGTTTTAAAATTGCCAAAACTAAAATCTGCAGATATGAGAGGATTTATTCCAGAAGTTGAGATTAGATATGAATTATTTGGCAGTCATGCAATGGATTTAATTGAAACTAACTTAAACATTAATGAAATAATAAATATGGCTCATGAAGTTGAATTTGAAAAAATACACACATATGAGGAGATTAAAAGTAAAGTGGTATAATGGCTCTTAATCTAAACCCTGAAACTGGCGTTAAACTTACAAAAAAAGATAGAGGGCATGTTTTAAAAAAAATGAAACAAGGATGGAAAGCAACATGTCTTATTCCAGATTATATTTTTGATTCTAATGGAAATATTCAAATTGGTTTAGATAAAAATCGTCGTGTTGTAAAAAAAGTTAAAATTCTAAACGATGGAATCCATATTGAAAAAGCATTGAAAAGTAAAACATTACTAGTTAAATGGGAAAAAATAGCTTTAATTACAAAATCAAAAGAAGTTAAAGATGCTTTAGAAATTAGAATGAAAGATGGAAAGTATATTTCTTTTGGAATTTATAATTCATATAAAATCCAACAAATAACACAGTTCATGGCAGATTATATTGCAGAAAAAGCTAATGAAAAAAATTAGCTTATTCTTCTAAATATTTATTAATGATGTCTTCACCCTTAAGTAATACAAGTCCATTTTCTTCTGCAAATTTACGAGCATCAGCAACAGATGTAGCTTGTCCAGTTTCACCATCCATCATTTCACAAACAACACATACAGGAGTAACACCAGCCATTTCACATAAAGCAAGTCCTATTTCAGTATGCCCTCTTCTATTTTTAACAAGACCATCTGCACCCCTTAAAAGACAAACATGCCCAGGTGATCTGAAAGTAGATCCAAATTCATCAAATCTTCCTTCTTTCATCATTATAGCACATTCACGAATAGTCATTGCTCTATCATGATCAGTTACACCAGTGAATGATTTTCTGTGATTTACCCAAATTGAAAATGAAGATCTTTCATCATATGGAATGTCATTTGGTGCAAGTTTAGCTAATTCTGGGTATTTTTCACTTGCAGCTTCCATAATATCCACCATAAATGGTAAATTAATTTCATCGCAAAAATCAGAGTGTATACAATTACAGATTAATCCACCTGCATTATCTCTCATTGTAGCAATAGATTTAGGGGTTACAAATTCAGAAGCAATAATCATATCAACTTCCCCTTCCCTATCATCATCATCGAAAACTAGTACAAATTCACCATTTTTAATAGCTTCTAAAGCTTTATCAAAGTTTGTTTCTTGATTCATAGTAATATCTCCTTTATAATACTAGAACCAGGGCCAAAAATAATTAAATTACTTATTTCTTCTCTTTCATCCGGACTATAACCGTCGGTTTTGAAATCACACCAAATCAACACTTATGTGCTCATGGACTTATTTTTTAAAAAAATCACCACCGGTGGAGAATTTCACTCCGCCCTGAGAACGTACTTGATAGATATATCAATTATATTTAAAAAGTTTTACTATTTAATTTTGAAATTCAAGAGATACAATATCCCCATCATTTAAAGCTAATTCATCTCTCAACTTATTTTTTGAAATAAATTCCAAATAATTTTCTTCATGAGTAGT
The DNA here is from genome assembly GCA_964345675.1 of uncultured Methanobrevibacter sp. Classification (GTDB taxonomy): domain Archaea; phylum Methanobacteriota; class Methanobacteria; order Methanobacteriales; family Methanobacteriaceae; genus Methanocatella. The sequence continues at coordinate 27,402 of CAYFRZ010000008.1, read as the reverse complement.
TTTTGCTGGAAATACAATAGCTCCATCAATATTATCATTTAATTTAGCTTTAATATATTTAACAGCTCCAAATCCTTCATCTGGTTTAATTAAATTTTGGCAATTATTTTTTATTTCATTTATTTCATCTAAATAAGTATCACTAACAACAACGTTTAATGTTCCAGGGAAAGGAACAAAACCTAAGTTTTTCTTAAATTCATTTGTGTAAAATTCTTGTGATAAGAAATATGCTGCTTTTCCTAAACCAGTTGTAACTTCACCATTAATTTTCATGAAATATCCTCTAATTAAACTACATATAATATTCAAAATTATTTAAATTTAAATCATCTTTTTAATTTAAACAATATCGAAAATAAAATGATCTAATTTCATCTAAGAAATATAGATTCAATATATAACTTACTACATTTAACTTAATAAATATTTTTGAAGTAATTTATTTAAGAATTAAAAAATAAAATATTATTATAATAAATTTTACAGGGTAATATAAATGGAAATAAAAACTATCTCAACAGATGTATTAATTATCGGATCTGGTGGAGCGGGCTCAAGAGCAGCTATTGAAGTTGATGATGCTGGATTAAAAGCGATTATTGTATCAAAAGGTCTTTCATTTAGGTCTGGTTGTACTGGAATGGCAGAAGGTGGATACAATGCAGTATTTAAAACCGTGGATCCGGATGATTCAAAAGAGGCTCATATTCATGACACACTTAAAGGTGGAAGTTATCTTAACGATGAAAAACTCGTTGAAATTCTTGTTAATGAATCACCAGAAAGATTAATAGATTTAGAAAATTATGGTGCTTTATTTGACCGTCAAGAATCAGGAGAAATAGATCAAAGACCTTTTGGTGGTCAAACATACAGAAGGACTTGTTATCAAGGAGATAGAACAGGTGCTGAATTATTAAATGCTCTTAAAGAAGAGATAATTAAAAGAGATATTGAATGCATCGAAGAAGTAATGATTACTTCACTCGTGACTGATGGAGACGAGGTTATTGGTGCAACTGGTCTTAATTTAAAAGATTCTAGTTTAATTTACTTTAAAGCAAAAACTACAATCCTTGCTAGTGGAGGTGCTGGACAATTATACCCTGTAACATCAAACACCTTCCAAAAAAATGGGGACGGTTATGCAATAGCTTACAAAGCTGGAGCTAAATTAATTGATATGGAACAAGTCCAATTCCACCCAACAGGTATGGTTGCTCCTAAATCTAAAAAAGGAGTTCTTGTAACAGAAGCTGTAAGAGCTGAAGGTGGAAAACTTTTAAATAAAGATGATAAAAGATTCATGAGTAAATACGCACCTGAAAAAATGGAATTAGCCACCAGGGATGTCGTTGCTCGTTCAATTTATCAAGAAATTATTGAAGGAAGAGGTAGTGAAAACGGTGGAGTATACCTTGATATTTCTCACCTAGATGATGATTACATTGAAGAAAAATTAGAAACAATGGTTCTGCAATTTGAAAATGTCGGTATAGATATTAAACATGAACCAATTGAAGTAGCACCCACAGCGCATCACTTTATGGGTGGTTTAAAAATAAATACTGATGCATCAACATCATTAATCAATTTATTTGGTGCTGGTGAAGTCTGTGGAGGAGTTCATGGTGCAAACCGTTTAGGTGGAAATGCACTTGCAGATACCCAAGTATTTGGAAAAATTGCTGGTGAAAGTGCAAGTAAAGCCTGCGTAAATATAGAACTTAAAACAAATAACGAACAAGTTAAAATTGAAGCATCTAGAATAGAAAATTTAATTAAACAAGGTAGTATTAAACCACAGAAATTCAAAGAAAACATTAAAAAATTAATGTGGGAAAAAGTAGCTATTGTAAGAGATGAAAAAACATTAAATGATGCTCTTAAAAATCTTCAAGAAATGCAAAAAGAATTATCAAATTTAGATGTTAATGATAAAAAACAATATAATACCGAATTAGTGACTGCTCTTGAAGTAATAAATATGCTTGAAATTTGTATTTTAGTTGTAAAATCAGCCATATTACGAAGAGAAAGTAGAGGAGCTCACTTCAGATCAGATTTTCCTAAAAGCAGTGATGAATGGAAAAAAAGTATAGTATTTAATAAAAATAAAATAGAATTTGAAGCTAGATAGCTTCTTTTAATTCTTTAATTGCTTGTCTAGATTTTTGATAAATTTCATCTTCATCTAAAACAACTAATTTTTTATTTTCCATTAATATTTTACCATCACAAATAGTTGTATCAACATTTGAACCATTTGCTGAGTAAATAATATTAGAGCTTAAAGAAGAACTATCTGGAACCATATTAGCTGAATTAGTATCAATTAAAATAATATCTGCTTTTTTACCAACTTCAATAGAACCAATTTCAGATTCAAGTCCTAAAGTTTCTGCACCTTTAATAGTTCCCATAGCGAGTGCTTCATCCGAATTTAAAACTTTAGGATCCAAAGTAGAAACTTTTTGAAGTAATGAAGCTGTTTTTAACTCTTCAATTAAATCTAAATTATTATTTGAAGAAGCACCATCAGTTCCAATAGAAACACAAATATCATTTTCAATTAATTTAGAAACTGGGGCAATTCCTGAAGCTAATTTCATGTTACTGCATGGATTATGTGAAATCTTTACATTATTTCTCTTAATAATTTCAATTTCTTCATCACTTAACCATACACTATGTGCAGCAACGACATCAGGACCTAAAAATCCTATTTTATCTAAATATTCAAAAGGCCTTAAACCTTTTTCAGCTAAAACATCATCAATTTCTTTTTGAGTTTCAGAAACATGTATATGAATTCCTATATTATATTCATCAGCTAACTCACGTACTTTAATCAATAACTCTTCAGAAGCAGTATAAGGTGAATGTGGCCCAAAGAAAACTTTAATTCTTCCATTAGCCATGTTATTACATGAATTGAATAAATCTAAATTTTCATTGATTTCATTTTTTCTTTTCTCATCATCACCAAAATCAATCATACCATAAGATAAAATAGCCCTGATTCCAGCTTCATCAACAGCACGAGCAACATCTTCCATGTAGAAATACATATCCGAAAATGTGGTTGTTCCTGATTTAATGAGTTCAACAGCACCTAAAAGAGCACCTATATAACAATAATCCTCATTGAGATTAGCTTCCATTGGCCAAATATGATCATTCAACCAACTATCCAAACTTAAATCATCAGCTAATCCCCTAAATAAAGTCATGGATAAATGAGTATGTGTATTAATTAATCCTGGAAGTAAAATTTTACCAGTTGCATCTATAATTTTATCAACATTGTTTTCATCAATTTCTGGAGAAATTTCAGCAATTAAATTATCTTTTATTAAAATAGATTGTTTATTTTCAAAATTTGTATTCGGACTTAAAATTAATGCATTTTTAATTAAAATAGTATTATCACTCATAATAACACCTAAAAAAAATAAAAAAAGAAAGCTATAAAACTATTAATAAATTTTTGATAGCTAATTTAATATCTTCTGCTTTTACAGTTTTACGTTTAGCGATTTTAGCAACAGCGTTTGCTTCTTTAGCTACATCACGAGCAACTTCTTCTAAGTATGCTGCTAATTCAGCTTTTGCATCTTCACTAACTCTTTCTGCACCAGATTCTTTAATGATTCTTGCAACAGGAGCTTTTGGTATTTCAGACATGTTTTTCACCTCACAATTGTTCATTGAAACTTATGATTATAAATCTAAAATCATAAGTTAAATAACAATATAAGATAACTTAATATTTAAATATTTGGTATAAATTACTGTATTATCAAGAAATAAGAAATAAATATTTAAATAAATAAGAAAATAATAATAAAAATACTTTTTTATAAAATAACTTATAATATAATATAAGAAAAAAAATTTGAGAAGATACGATGAAAATAAAAATTGCCATACCTTCGAAAGGAAGAATAAGTGAACCTTCTATAAACATATTAGAAAAAGCAGGTTTAGGATTAATTGATAAAAATAATAGAAAATTAATTTCTAAAACATTTAATGAAGATATAGAAGTTATGTTTGCAAGAGCATCTGATATTCCGGAATTTATCAATGATGGAGTTGCCGATATGGGAATAACAGGTGTTGATTTAATTAATGAAAGCGAAGCAGATGTTTGTGAATTACTTGATTTAAGATTTGGACAAACAAAATTAGTTTTGGCATCCCCAGAAGAATCAAATATAAACTCTATTGATGATATTACAGAAGATATGAAAGTAGCTACTGAATTTCCAGTATTGACTAGAAAATACTTAAATGAAAAAGGTTTAAACTTAAAAATCGTTAAATTAAGTGGATCAACAGAAGCTGCACCATTTATTGGAATTGCTGATTTAATTACTGATTTAACAAGTACTGGAACAACTTTAAAAATGAATCATTTAAAAATCATTGATAACATTTTAGACAGTACAATTAAACTTATTGCTAATAAAAATAGTTTAGAAAATAAAAAAGAATTAATTGAAGCTGTTAGCACAAGCATCAAAGGAGTTCTTGATGCTGACCGTAAAAAATTAATTATGATGAATGTGAAAGATGAGGATATTGATAATGTCAAAGAGGTAATGCCTTCAATGGGTGGTTTAACAATATCTGAAGTATTATCAAATGAAAAAACAGTTGCTATTCAAGCAGTTATTGATGAAAAAGAAGTATTTGAACTTGTAAATTGTTTAAGAAATGCTGGTGCTAAAGATATACTTGTAGTGCCGATTGAAAGAATAATATAAACATTCCATATCCTTAAATTTTGGATATACATCAAAGATAATGCAATTTCTTTGAAAAAATAAACTTAAGATATAATGAAAAATAATCCAAGATTAAATATTGATGAAATTAATGAAGTTTAGCGATTATTTAATTAGAAAAAGGGTTGATTAAAATTTTTAGATTAAAAAACATAATTTCAGTGAAAGATTTTGAAAGAGAAGATATTGAATATATTTTAAATGAAGCATCAAAATTAGAAAATATTGCTAAATCTAGAGAAATATCTGAAGAACTAAAAGGAAAAATTCTTGGGTTAATGTTTTTCGAACCTTCAACAAGAACAAAAATGTCATTTGAAACCTCCATGAAACGTTTAAGTGGAGAATGTATTGGATTTGAAAATAGTGGATCTAGTTCAGTGTCAAAAGGTGAAAGCATTGCAGATACTGCAAAAATGTTTGAAGGATATTGTGATGCATTAGTTATAAGACATGAACTTGAAGGAGTATCAAAATTCATATCAGATATTGTAGATGTACCAGTGATTAACGCAGGTGATGGTGCGGGTCAACACCCCACACAAACATTACTAGATTTATATACAATTAAAAATGAAATTGGTGAAATTGACAACTTAAAAATAGCATTAATCGGTGATTTAAAATTTGGTCGTACAGTTCACTCATTAACACATGCTTTAGGATTATTTAAAAATATTAAAATATACTTAATTTCACCACCTGAACTTAAGATGCCTCAAGAAGTTCTTCATGATCTAAATAAAACTAATGTAGAATATAAAGAAGTGAATTCAATTGAAGAAATAATCAATGATGTGAATGTGTTATATGTGACAAGAATTCAAAAAGAACGTTTTGCAGATATTAATGATTACTTAAAAATAAAAGGAGCATATATCATTAATAAAAACATGGTTGAAGGTAAAGATTTAATTATAATGCATCCTTTACCAAGAATTGATGAAATAGATACTGATGTTGATAATACAAAATACAATAAATACTTTACACAAGCAGCTAATGCTGTTCCAGTAAGAATGGCTATTTTAAAAACAGTGATGAAAAACAACCCTAAATAGAAAATAGGGTTGTTTCAAGTAATATTTCATTACATTGAAGCTTGATAATATTAGTCCTTCCTTTTCCACGGCCACGTGAAATTGTGTTAGTAGAAATAATTCCTAACATTTCAAGTTCATTAATAAAGTCAAATATTCTTCTATAAGTAACTGCATCTTTTTTATATAAATCAGTATAAGCTTCATATAATTTACCAGAAGTAATTTCTTCTTTTTGTTTTGTTAAATTTAAAATAGATTCTAAAACTCTTTGTTGTTGAAGCGGTAAAGTGGATATAATTTCAATAACTTTATTGTGTTCTATTTTATCTTTTGCTCTTCTTACATGACCATTAGTAACTTTTTCAGAATCTTCATCAAAAGCTAATTCACCAGCATTTTTAAGTAAATCAAGAGCATACCTTGCATCACCTTCTTCTTTAGCAGCCATTGCAGAACATAAAGGAATAACATCATTCTCCAATACATTTTCATTAAAAGATAATTCTGCTCTTTCTCTTAAAATATCAGATAATTGATCTGCACCATAAGGAGGGAATACTATCTCTTTATCATTTAAACTACTTGTAACTCTAGATTTAATTAAATTTTTAAAATCTAAATAATTACTGATACATAATACTGAAACATTTTCTGTCCTAGTAAGAGTATATAAAATTCCATCTCCATCTTTATCCAATAAAATATCAATTTCATCTAAAATAACAATTAAATGTAAATTTTTACCGAAAGCATTAGTAGATTTAAAAATATCTCTAAATGTATTTACAACTTCACCTTTAGTCCAACCACGATTTGGAACATCACGTCCAAGTTTATTACATAATTCTGCAATTACTTGATACTCAGTTGTATAATCTGTACATCTAATATATTCAACCTTAACAAAAATGTTCTTTTTACGAGCAATATCAATTAATTGCTCACGTGCAAATTTTGATGCAGCTGTTTTGCCTGTTCCAGTTTTACCATATAAAGTAACATTAGAAGGAGTTACATTACTTAAAATATCAACCCAATATTTTGCAATTTGTCTTATTTGTTCTTCTCTGTGAACTAATTTATCAGGTAACCATCTATGATCTAAAGGACGTTTATCTTTGAATATAGTTTGTCCTCCAGATCCATCATTTTCCAAATCTTCAAAAATATTTGACATTATATCCACCATAAAAAAAATTATAAAAAAAAATTAGAGTATAATTTCCAGTGTTAATATATAAAAAATATCATAAATAAACATTTTTATTACAATTTTATAAAAATGTAATAAAATTAATAAAAATTAAAAAAATTAAACTAATTAAAATAAGTTAAATTAAATAAAACAAAATGAAAATTAATATAATATAATAATAATCATTTAAAATTAGTTAAATAAAAAAATATTCAATAAAATAAAATTAAAAATTAAATATGAAATAGTACCATTTCAAATATAAGATAACTATTTCAAGTGTAAAATTATAAGATAAAAAGCTAAAATTCATTCTTATTTAATGAAAAAAATACCAATTTAAAAAAATTTATCATGATTTTAAATTAAGAGAGAGACATGAGTTTCAAGTGTAATGAAATTTGGAAAAAAACCAAAGTCAAGACATGAATTTCAAGTGTAAAAAAATAAGCAAAAAAATAGAGATGAATTTCAGAATGTTTACACTTGAAATATACCTCTTCATTCTTAATATACCTTCGGAAAGGTTATACTTGAAATGCACCTCTCTCTCTTTAAATGAACATATCATTTTCATTAGATGAAATTGAGATATCAGTGAATTTTTTGTTGATTAACCAAATACAATGTAGTTTTGATTTAAAAACTCTTTTTATTGTTTTAATAAAAGCATCTTTAGTTAATCCATCTTCAAAAATCTGATCAGTAATAATAAATTGCTGTAAAATTTCATTATTAATTTGAAGTTCATAGTCAACTAAAAAACTGTTTAATCCAAAATTTAAATCTAAAATAAATTCTTTTTTGGTTATTAAATCAGATTGAGTCATCAAGTTAAGATGTTCCTGTGAAACTTGAGTTGCACATGCAATAACAATACAATCTTTGTGTTTTGGTTTCACAACATCCATTATATTATCCTTTGGAAATTCAATGATAAAATGAAAATCAGCATTTTCATCAAATTTTAGTTCTCTTAACATATCTTCATCAAATAACCATTTTTCAATCGTTTTTTTATTAATCATAGTACCATCATCAATTAAAATATATAATAAATTATTTATTTTTTTATATTATATATTAAATTATGATATATAATGAATTGATAAATAATATACTTTTAATAAATATAAACAGTATTGTTTCATTTAATTTATTTTTATTTATTATACTTACATTATTATTTTCAATTGTAATTGATGTTTTATTTGGAGAACTTCCAGAAAAAATACACCCTGTTGTAATATTAGGTTCATTAATTAATTTTTTTAAAAAAATATTTATTAATATAAAAAGTAGAATATCTGGTTTAATGCTTATTTTATGCACTAGTATTATTTCAAGTGTATTATTATTATTTATTTTTATAATTATTAAAAATAATATTATTTTATTATTTTTTATATTTTCAATTTTATTGTCATCAACATTTTCTATTAAAATGCTTTTAAAAACAGCGATAGATATGAAAAAGGATTTAAATGAAAATATTGAAGAAGCTAGAAAATCAGTTTCATATTTAGTTAGTAGAAATACTGATGAATTAACAGAAAGTTTCATTGTTTCAGCAGTTATTGAAAGTTTAACTGAAAATATAACTGATTCATATGTTGCACCAATTTTTTACTATTTTATTTTTGGGATAATAATTTTAATTCACCCAGTACCATTTCAACTGTATCTATTATTGTTGGTACCGATGTTGTATAGACTTTCAAATACACAAGATGCAATGCTTGGATATAAAACAGATGAATTAATTTATATTGGATTTGCTTCTGCAAAAATAGATGATATATTAAATTATATTCCTTCAAGAATTGCAGGATTATTTGTTGTATTCTCAGCTTATTTACTTAATTTAAATGGAAAAAATAGTTTTAAAATAATGTTAAGAGATGCTAGAAAATGCCCATCTCCAAATTCAGGTTATACAATGGCATCAACAGCAGGAGCATTAAATATTCAATTAATAAAAAAAGATACATATATTTTAGGTGATGATAATAAAGAAATTATGGCTGATGATATCTCAAAAGCTGTTAAATTGTCAAAGTTATCAATTATTTTGTTTACAATAACAATTATTGTTTTATTTATATTAATTTATGTGATATTATGAAAATAGCAATTATATCTGTTTCAAATAAAGGCCAAAAATTAGCTTTTAATATAAAAGAAAAATTAGATGAAGATTCAACTATATTAAAAACAGATTTATATCATAAAAATGTTAAACGATATTTCCCATTTTTATTTTATGAATATGATGCGATTTTAGCAATAATGGCATCTGGAATATTAATTAGAAATATTGCTCCTTTAATAAAATCTAAGGTTATAGATCCAGCTATTTTGAATATTGATGATAATGGTAATTTTGTTATTTCTACATTGTCTGGTCATCTTGGTGGAGCTAATGCATTAACAAATAAAATTGCTAGTTTGATTAATGCAATACCTGTAATTACAACGTCAACTGATATTAATAAAAAATTAGGAATAGATGTTTTAGCAAAAGATCTTTATTTATCAATTGATAATACAAAAGAAATATTGTTTTTCAATAAAGCCATTCTTGATGATAAACAAATTAATTTCATAATTAATCCAAATAAAAATTTTGATTATTTATTTGAATATTTGAATAATGTTACACTTGAAATGCATGTCTCATTTTCTTACTCAAATAACATTAATAAGGATGAAATTCATGTTACATTCGATAATCACAAAATCATTTTAAAAGAAAAAATCATTGTTGTTGGTATTGGTTGTAAACGTGGAAAAGAATGTATTGAAATTTATGAAGGTTTAATAAATTCAATAAAAGAATTAAACATTGATACATCAAGAATTAATATGTTATCTTCAGCTGAAATAAAAAATGATGAAAAAGGTATTTTAGAACTTTCAGATAAATTAAATATACCTGTTAATTTTGTTGAGTTAGATAAATTAAAACTTTTTGAGTCTAATAATATTCAAAAATCAGAATTTGTATATTCAAAATTTGGAATTTATGGTGTATGTGAACCTTCTGCTTTAATTACGGCAGGTTTTGATTCGAAATTGATATATAAAAAAACATCTTATGATGGTGTTACAATAGCTATTGCAATTTCAAAATAAATAAAAAATAAAAAAAAGGAATTAGATTGATTCTAATTTAGATAAAACTTCCCAAATTAAAGTTCTTGCATGAACCGGGATGTTTGGATCATTACTAATTTCATCTAATTTTCCTAAAACAGTACTTATTTTTACAGATTGATCTTGTTTTTCATCTTTTAATAATATACTAGACTTTCCTGCTGCCTCTCTAATGTTACGAGGTACAGTGTTGTTATCCGCAATATATTCAAGTATTTCACAAACTTCGTCGATTTGACTACTCATAATACTCCCTCCAAAATATGTTATTAAAAATAGTTAATAAAGTTATTAATATCTATAATTTGTTTGTACTCTTTAAATATTTTGTGGTAATTTGCTTGTTTTTTTTAATAGTAGAAAAATTTATAATTATTAAAAAATAATTATAAATTATGTCAGATGTAAGTAGAACTACTATAAATCTTCCCGTTGATTTAAAAAAAGAATTAAAAAAAACTGCTATTGATGAAGATACTTCATTATCTGGATTAATCCTTAAAATGATTAATGAAGGAGTTGAAAATAGGAAAAATAATAATTCTTATTCAGATGAAGATAATATTTAACATTCAACTGAATTTAGCATATGAGTTACAAATTGTGTCTTAGCGTTTTCTTCAACAAAAATTGCGAGTAATTTTGCTTCTTTTAAGTTATCACTAACACAAATCACACCATGATTTTTTAAGATTAAAACATCATCATTTTTTATATTTTCACTGGCATTTTTAGCTAATTCAATAGTTCCTGGTTTAAAATACTGGATTGAATTAAAATAAGGATTTTTTATTTCTCCAAAGCCTTCTAATCTTTTTAGTTTTTTAGATGAAAAAGCAAATCCAGTAGCATACGTTGAATGAGTGTGAACAATAGCATTTACATCATTTCTTTTTTTATAAATTTCTAAATGCATACCCACTTCTGAAGATGGTTTTCCTTTAGTTAATAAATTTCCATTTATATCAACTAATACGATATCTTCTTCTTTTAAATCAGACAAGGATTTTAATGTTGGAGTAATAGCAATAACATCCCCAGTACTTCCTTTAATTCTTTTACTTATATTTCCAGCTTTTCCAGAAACTAATCCTTTGTTATAAATTTCATTAGAGACTTTGATAATTTCATTAATATGTTTTTTCATTAAATAACCTCATTAAATAAATTTTAAATGTTTATATTTTCCTTTGTGAATTACAGGGACTTCAGCAGGAGTAGGTTCGATATTATAAATTTTTTGGAACTCAGTTTGAGTCTGGAAAGTACCGGAATTAATTAAGTGAATTCCTTTGAATCTTTTATATGTATTAATATGAACATGACCTGTATGGAATATATCTGGTAATTCATCAATTACTAAATAATCCTCAAGTTCTGAAGCAAGTGGAGTTCTTTCTCCATAAATTGGGGCTAAATGTCTTTTTTTTAATAATTCTTCCATTAATAAATCATTTCTTTCGTGTGTGAATTGTTTAACACCCATTACTAAATCATCAAAACTACGACCGTGATATATTAAAACATTAATTCCGTCAAGAGATACCACACCTGGATTTGATATGAATTCCACATTATCAAGTTCGTAAAGTGCTTTTGAATATTCTTCTGGTACAGCAGGCTGTGGTTCTGCCACTCTTGATGCATCGTGGTTTCCAGGTGCAATAATAATTTTAATATCACTTCTGATATTTCCTAAAAATCTTGCTGCCTCATTGTATTGTTCAGTAATATCCTTAATTGCTAATTCTTTATCTTGATTTGGATAAACACCGATACCATCTACGATATCTCCACCAATAACAAGATATTTAACATCTTCAGCAATTCTTCTTTGTTCTTCTGAACCATATTCACAATTTATCCAATCAATGAATCTTTGGAAAGCATCTTCGAGAAATGTTAAACTTCCAATGTGAATATCGGATAAAAACACGATTCCAAAGTCCATTTCTTTATCTGGAACTCTTAAAACACCCGGATCGATGATTTGTTGACCAAAGGCAAATCCAGGATCATCACTTTTATTAGCAATAACACCAATAACTTCATCCTTTACAAGTTTTTCAGCTTCAGCAAATAATTCTTCGTTTTTATGTGAAAATAAAATTGAAATGGTTCCAGTATCATCTTCAAATTCGATAATTTTATGGCCATTTTTACTGGTTCTTATTTCACGAATCATCAAAATTAAGCTTAAAGTTTCTTGTGAGTCATCAATATCAGCTATTTTAGTATAATTTCTAAGTTCAGGCCTTTTTGATAATATATTAACTAATTTTTCATATCTACTTTTAAAATAAGAGATTAAATTTTCAAGTTCACCACTTGTATATGATTTTTTAGAAGTATCCTGTACAATTTTAAAATCATATTTAACATTAGTTTTTTGTTCATTTCTTTTAAATTTGATTTTTTCATCTTTAATTGTTTCAGATGCTTCTAAAATTTCTTTATTTACATATTTTTCAGGATTATCATTTTCCTTTTTTAAATTATCAATTGTATCTTTTTCCTGAATAACTGCTACATTAGTTTTAATTTCTTTTTTAATTGGTGGTTGTGATTTAGTTTCAGTTTTTTTGTCAACTATTATTTTTGGTTTTATTTCTTTCTTTGTTTTTTCTTTAATTGTAGGAACAATCTCTTCTGTCAATGTTTTTTGAGTATTAGAATCTTTTTTAACTCCATTAATTTCATCAACTATTTCACCACTAACTGACACTAAATCTTTTGGTGAATATTTATCACTTTTTAATTTAACAATCAATGATGATGTATAATTAAGAGGGTCTTCAGCATTTATAACTTTATTATATGCTTCAGGTGATAGGTTGATTCCTTTTTTTGCAAATTTTAATAAAATTTTATTAGTTGACATATTAGTTAAAATTTTTATTTTCTATATTAATAAACTTTGAGAATTTTATTTTTAAATTTTTATTTTTCTTTATTAAATTCTACTATATTAGTTATCTTTATTATATATTAAAAATAAAAACTATTTATTATAAGTTGAAATAATGATTGTGATAAAATGGCGAATAAATTTGTTAGAATTATTTTAATAATTGTTTTATTTGTTATATTTTTTGAAGTAGGACTTTTTAGTTCATATACTATTGTTACTGCTGAAGCTCCTAACATTCAAGGTTTAATTGATATGCAAATACAAAAAATATCATCTATTTTAAATCCTGAAACCGTTAATGAGGCTTTAATTAAAGATCCGACTCCGATTAATATTTCTAATAAAAAAGATGTTGCACTTAAGATGCAAGACCTGTCAAAGGTTGATGGAGTTAATGTTGATTCAATGAACATATCTACACGTGATGATCCAAGTAATGATAAAAATTTCACCATAATTATTGAAGCTTTAGGTTATGCTTCTCCAAATTCAACTTCAGGACAAATTGTTATTAGTCAAGATCCATCGTATAAGATTATAGCTTCTGCACCTGCATCTTATAAAGGAGATAGAATTAGGGCTGATACAAATTCTATGACAATAACTTCTGTTTTAAAACTATATTAGTGATATAATGATTAATGTAATAGGTATTGGTCAAAATAGGGAAAACATGACTTTAGGAGCATTAAAAGCTATTGAAGAGTCTGATGTGATTATTGGCTATAAAAAATATATTGAGCAAATTGAAGATTTAATTCATGATAAAGAAGTCATTAAAAAAGGTATGGGTGATGAAATATCTAGAGCTGAATTCGCTATTCAAAAAAGTTTAGATGGTCAAACTGTTTCATTAATAAGTTCTGGAGATCCGGGTGTCTTTGGAATGGCAAATGTATTATATCAGATTGTTAGTAAATATGAAAATGTTGAAATAAAAGTTTTTCCTGGCGTTTCTGCATTAAATTATGCTTCTAGTCACTTAGGAGCTCCTTTAAATGATTTTGCTGCAATTAGTTTAAGTAATATTTTAACTCCTTTATCTGAAATCGAAAAAAAATTAAAACATGCTCTTGAAGCTAATTTAATTATTGCAATTTATAATCCTATTAGTAAAACTCGTAAAGAACCATTTAGAAGATTTAAAAAAACAGTTTTGGATATTAAGGGGAATGATACCTTAATTGGTATTGTTGATAGTATTTATGAACCTCCTAAAGTAACAATTACTAAACTTAAAGATTTAAATGAAGATATGGTTAATATGTCTTGTACATTAATTGTTGGAAATGATTTAACTTATGTTCAAGATGGAAAACTAGTAACGCCTAGAGGATATGTAATTAGATCTAAAATCCATGAATTATCACAAAATCATTATGAAAAATTTTTAAAGGGTGAAGTTGCAAATGGTCCAAATAGAGAATGTGAATATTATCCATGTCACTTTGAGGGTCAATATTGTGATTTCTGTTATTGTCCATTTTATCCATGTGGAGATTCTTCAACAGGTGGTGAGTGGATTAAAGGCAAGAATGTTTGGAATTGTAAAAATTGTACATGGTTACATAATAAAGAAAATGTTGAATGTTTACGTCCACCTTTTGAAAACATTTTTGAAGATGTGGATGATTTAAAATCAAAGAAAAAATCATTATTAAAACTTAGAAGGGCCTGTTTATTAAAAAATAATCCAAATGATCTTTAGGTGTATATAATTGTCAATTAAAAATCTTTTAATAGAAATGAAAAACATGTCGGAATTAATGGTTGATTTAGCTTACTCGGCTGTTTTATTTAACAGTAAAGCTGCAGCTGAAGAAGTAATTACATTAGAAAATGAAGTTAATTCAATGAATTATGAAATTAAAAAAGAATCATTGGTTGCGGCACGTTCATATGAAGATGCTGAAAAATTAACTGCATTACTTGAAATTGCCGAAGCAGCTGAAAGTATGGCAAATGCTGCAAAGGATTTAGCTGATTTAGTAATCACCGGTTTTAAACCACATCCAGTATTTAAGATGGTAATGGAAGAGTCTGATAAAAGTATTGTTAGAGTAAGAGTTGATGAATCATCTGAATTAGCAAATAATACATTAGGTGATTTGCTTTTAGTTAATCGTACTGGAATGAGGGTAATTGCAATTAGAAGAGGTGTATCTTGGATTTATGGTCCAGATAAAAATACTATGATTTTAGCTAATGATGTATTGATTTTAAAAGGTACTGATGAAGGTGCTGAATTATTAGAAAAACTTGCTTCTGGAGCTTGCTCTTTTGAAGATATCCCAGAAGAATTGGAAGAAGAATTATAAGTGATTAAAATGATTATAGGTAGTGATATGTGTGAAAAATCAACGGAAGAAGATTCGCAGTTCACTATCTACTCGAGCATTATCCGAATTTTTCAGTGAACATAATCAAATCATAAAAGAAGGATTAATTGCTCTTTTAATTTGTGCAATTTGGGATTTAATCGCCGGAATTGTATTGGGTAGGATGACTTTTTTCCTTGAAGCATTTCCAGGTTTATTAGTTGTTATTCCCGGAGCTATTGGAATGAGGGGAAATATTTTCGGGTCATTTGCTTCAAAATTATCTACAAGTTTACATATTGGTTTAATCTCTCCCCAATTTGAATTTTCAGAGGATTTAAACAGCAATATCTTTTCATCCTTTGTTTTAACATTAATTTTATCAATATTTTTAGCTATTGTAGCTAAGATATTCTGTATTTTGTTACATTACCAATCAATGGATTTAATTGATTTTATATTAATTTGTACAATTGCTGGATTAATTTCTAATTTAATCATGCTCCCAATTACAATGTTAGTATCATTTAAGAGTTTTGAACATGGTTGGGATCCAGATAATATTACAAGTCCAATAATTGCAGGATTTGGAGATTTATTTACTCTTCCAGCTATTATTGCTTCTATTTTCATCCTTAGAGAATTAAATTTTAATTTAATGGTTAAAAATATTGTTTTAGTATTAATGATAATAACAATTTTAATAAGTTTCATTTATTGCTATAGATTATCTGATGAAACAAGGACTATTTTAAAACAATCTACTCCAATATTGCTTTTATGCTCTTTTTTAGGAGGTTCAGCAGGTGGAATTTTAAACAGTTCAGTTGAAACATTACTCACTAATCCTAGTTTACTTACATTAATACCGTTATTTTCAGGGGAAAGTGGAAGTTTAATTAGCATTTTAGGTGCAAGATTATCTTCTGGGCTTCACTCTGGTTTAGTGGAACCTTTATCAAAACCTAAAGGTGAAGCAGTTCATAATTTTTGTATTTGTTTTATATTAGGTGTTATAATATTTCCTTTAATAGGAATACTTGCTGAAGCATCATCAATTTCATTAGGAACAATTGGTGTTGGGTTTGATAAAATAATTCCAATTAGTACATTATCTGGACTTATTTTAGTTTCAATCATGGTATTTGTTGTTTATTATATTTCAACAATTTCATATAATAATAATTTAGATCCTGATAATATTGTGATTCCAATTTCAACTAGTGTAACAGATTCAATCTCTAGTTTGATTTTAATTTCAGTCTCCTTATTAATATTAGGTGCATTGATTTAATACCATGCCTTTAAAATGAATTCACATTCATTTGTTTTAAAATAGTCATATTTTAATTTATTTTTATCAAAATTTTTAGGAACCTTTACTAAAATAACTTTAGCTTTGGGTTTATCAAAGTGAATGAATACGATTGCACTTTCATCATCATAAAAATTAATTTTATCATTTAAATAAATTTTATCTGACAATGTATTTTCCCAATACTTTTCTTTAACAATTCTTGTTGTATCAACAATGTATTTTAAGTCATATTTTTCACTATTATCTATTAATAAATAATAATTTGAACTTTTTAGATTTCCTTTAAAAATTTTAAAATAATTACAGCAATAAAATTTTTGATCATGGTCATGATTGCATGTTCCCTCATTTTGAAAGTCTTTTAAGACATATTTTTTGTAATAATCACATTTAATTAATCTATTAACTGAAAATACATTATTTGAGTCACAATTTGAACCAATTTTTACACTTGAAATTGTCCTCTTTTGAGGGATTAATTCCATTGATGAATGAAGTTTAGATTTGAATAACTGTTCATCTACAAGTTTTTTATAGTTTTCTCCAAGAGAAATCAGTTTTGAATATGAAACACTATTTGGGATAATTTCACCATTTTCATTTATAATTGCAAGTCCTGGTGTTCCTTTTCCATATTCAAACCATTTTTCAGGTATCCCTGGGTTATTAATTAAGTTATCAACAACTTCGGAGGTTAATTTTTCTATATTTTCTTTTTCTTGTGTTTTAATTATTTTATCTGTTGTATTTTCATATGATGTTAAAATAACTCCAATAATTAATAAAATTATTAATAAAACTACTGTAATTTCTATAGTTGTACTTCCTTTATTATCCATCATCACCAATCAATCCGTATTTTTTTCTATGAGCTGAATCTAAAATTAAGCTATTCCAATCATCAGGATCTATTTTTTCACCATTGTAATGATCTGCAAATACAACATGGTCAGAACAAGATAAAGATTCATTTTTTAGAGGTGTATGAGTTTGAATAAATACTTCAAATCCATAATGAGGGCATTTTCCTTTTCCTTCAAGTCTACATAAATAACAACTTCCATCTGCACTTTCATGAAAATATCCTTGTTTAAGACAATCATCAAGTACTCCATGATCGCCATGGTGGATATAAGGATCGTATGGACATTTTTTAATGTATAATGGTGCAGTAGCTTCAATGTAGGATTCTGGTGAAGCAAAATGATGTAGAAGCATATATGCAGATAATCCTGTTTTATAGTGAATCTGATTATCATAGGTTAAAATTCCAGACATCACTGTTAGTTTGGCTATTGGTAGTGGATCTCTTAGGCCTTCAACAGAAGTATTTTTTTCAACTATTTTAGAATATTTCTCATTAGCTTTTTGAATGTTTAATTTAACTTTAAATAGTATTTTCCAGGGCGAATCGGTATTTTCAACAGATAATACTTCAGATGTAATTTTCACATCATATTTTTTTTCATATTCTTTGTTTTTTTCATCTAAAATTTTATTTAAGTTCTTTTTTATTTGATTTTCACTATTTGTTATAGGTAATCCATTGAAAACCTTTTGAGTGGCTTCATCTATTGCATCTCGTCCATTAATTTCTAAATTTTGTGTATAATCATCAATAAAATATTTGAAATTATCATTTTGCTCTGAATCAATATTTTCATTTTGAATGTAATTTGTCGATGTTACAATAAAAATACAAATCAATAATAATGCTACAATTAAAATAGCTGTTGTTCCTACAATTAAATTTCCTTTTGAATCGATTTTCATTTTTAAAAATTTATGTTGAAATTTATAAATTTATTGTGTAAGTGCGACTAGGTGATTTTTCACAAAAAAATATTACTTTTTTTAAAATTATTCAAAATTAGTAATAAAAAAAATAATTATTTATATTATATTAGTATAAATTATACTTATTAGAAAATATATGGAGGATTCATATGTCAGATACTGTAAGAACATGGCGTCATATTCAACAAAGATACAATCTTATTGGTACTAAATGTAACACTTGTGGAGAATTATTTTTCCCATCTCGTGTAGTTTGTCCAAATTGTAGGAGAAAAGGAGATCTTGAGCCTTTCCAATTCTCTGGAAAAGGTAAAATTTACACATTTTCAGTAATTAGATCTGCACCTGATGATTTCAAAAAATTAGCACCTTATGCTGTAGCTGTAATTGAGCTTGAAGAAGGTGCAAAATTAACTTCACAGCTTGTAGACTGTGATGTTGATGATCTTGAAATTGGTGACGATGTAGAAATGGTATTTAGAAAAATAAGAGAAGATGGAAAAGACGGAGTTATCTCTTATGGATACAAATTCAAAGTTATCAAATAATACTGGTGTAATTTTAGTAAGTCATGGTAGTACTTTACCTTTTGCTGAAGAGGTTTTCACCGAAATTAAAGAAAAATTCATCAAAAAAAGTGGTTTAGCTGCTGAAATTGGATATATGAAAGTATCTGAACCAACTATCGCTGGTGCAGTTGAGATATTAAAAGAACAAGTGGATGATTTAGATAATATTATTGCACTTCCAGTATTTTTAGCTCCTGGAATTCATACAAATATTGATATTCCTCAATTATTAGGCCTTGAACCTTTAGAAGTTGATCCAAGATGTCCTGATGGAAATTATCCTGCAGAACATTATTTATCAATTGCTGATGATGTTGATTTTGATGGTGAAATTAAACTTTTAAGTTCAATTGGACCTCGTGATGAACTTTTAGATATTATTGATAAAAGAATCAATGAAGCATTATCTGAATCTAAATTAAATGATGATGCAAAAACAGGTATTTTACTTGTAACTCATGGTTCTAGATTAAATTATAATAAAGAATTTGCTATTGAATTATATAAAAAATTTGAAAAAGTTTGTGATTTGCCATCTAGCTTTGGATTTATGGAATTATGCGGTCCTAGCATCCCGGAATCTATTAATGAATTAGTAGATGAAAATGGGTTGGAAAGATTAGTTGTTGTTCCTGTATTTATTGCTCCTGGAATGCACACAACTCATGATATTCCACACATCTTAGGATTTTTAGATGATCATGTACATGAACATAATCATCATGACAATGAGCATGATTATACACATGATCTTACTCCAGTGAATTTTGATGGGGAAATCCTTTATCCAGAACCTATTAAAGCGGATGATATTTTAATAGATATTTTAATTTCAATGATTGATGAAGCTTTATAGCTTCAATATTTTTTTTGAAAAATTGTTTTTTCAAGATAACTTAATAAAATTTAATTTTAGATTAATTAATAACATTTAGGAGATTATATCATGTCTGATAAAAAAACAGGTATTTTACTTTTAAGCCATGGTTCTAGATTACCTGATGGTGAAGAAGTAATTAAAGCTTATAAAGAAATGTATGCAGAAGAATTTCCAGAAATGCCCGTTGAATATGGATTTATGGAAATTAGAAAACCAGGTATTCAAGAAACAATTAAAAAATTAGTTGCTGAAAATGATTTAGAAAAAATAATTGTTGTACCTGTATTTGTTGCTCATGGATTACATACTAAAAGGGATATACCGGGCCTACTAGGAATTGAAAGTGATTTTGATGATAAAATAGTATCTGGACATCATCATGATCATGACCACCATGACCATGGACACAGCCACGGACATCATCATCACCATCATGACCACAGTCATGAGGAGGAAAAATTTGAATTTGATGGTGAAATCGTTTTAACTGATCCTCTAGGAATTGACAAACGTATGTATGAAATCATTAAAGATAAAGTTTCAGAATATTTATAATTCTGAAACATTTTTTTTACTAAAACTTTAAACTTAATTTAAATAGATTTTGTAAATTTTTAAAAATTTCTTTATTTTCTCTTTAAATTCATGAAAATCAATTTTTAAGTTTACACTTGAAATCATTCTCATGATTAAATAACTAATAAACATTTAATATCCAACAAGAAGATATCATCGACAACGGGTTTGGTTTTCCTAAAAATAAGTCGTTATATTTTTCTCCATAATTCGGTATAATCCTTCAAGCTCGATAATTTTATTGATGTTAATTGTTTGTCTTCCAATCATATTTTCACCATTTATGTATTGAGTTAGGATTAATAAACTTAATATTTTTAATATATTCTATTTCTAAATTTTGGATTATGTGATATTATTTTTAAAATAAGTGTAATTTATACAAAGTTAAAATTTATTTATTTTAAAAGTTATACTAATATTCATGACTCTAAAAGTCTCGGATATTGGTGAAAAAGAATTAGTTAGATATATAATTGCTAATTCAAAAGAAATTACTCCAGATGATGCTGCAATTACTCCATTTTATAATTTTAATTTAATTTCAACTTGCGACATGCTTATCCAATCAAGACATTTTCCAAAATGCATGTCTTATTTTGACATGGGATTTAAATCAGTAACGGTTAATGTGAGTGATTTGGCAGCTATGGGTGCAAATCCATTAGGATTTCTTTTATCAATGGCAATACCTAAAGAATTGGAAGTTAATGATTTTAAAGAGATTATGGATGGGGTTTTGAAAGCTTGTGATTATTATTCAATTCCATTAATTGGTGGAGATACTAACGAAGCATCTGAGATAATAATTTCGGGAACAGCTTTAGGTTTCTGTGATGAACCATTAATGAAAAATAATTATAAGAAAGATGATTTAATAGCTATTACAGGTGATATTGGCCTTGCAGCATTAGGATTTGAAATAGGTAGTTTGGATAATATTTATACAAAACATGCTCTAAAACCAAAAGCTAGAATTAAAGAAGGACAAATTTTAAAAGAATATGGAGCAACATCGGCAACAGATATTACCGATGGACTTGCAAGCGAGTTATATGAGATTAAAAAAGATGGTTTCGGATTTATGATTCATGAGGAACTATTGGGGATTACTGATGAATATAAAGAGTTAGCAAATAGTCTTAATTTGGATTATTTGGATTTAATTCTTCATGTTGGGGAAGATTTTGAGCTACTTTTTACAATGTCAAAAGAGAATTTAGATAAATTACCTATTGATTGTAAGGTTATTGGTGTTGTAACTGATTCTGATATCATTGAACTTACTTTAGAAAATGGTTTTATTGAAAAAATTAAAAATAAAGGTTATGAACACTATGTTAGTGGATAATGAATTGTATAAGAGGAGTTCTAAAACACAAAAAATCAGATGTGAAATTTGTGCTAATTATTGTAAAATAGCTGATGGTCAATTTGGAAATTGTAGGCAACATAAAAACATTAATGGCGAGCTATTTGATGAATCATATGGTATTGTTTCATCATTAAGCCCAGATCCCATTGAAAAAAAACCATTAAATAAATTTTTACCAGGAACATTGTCATATTCAATTGGTGGTTTTGGGTGTAATATGACTTGTTTGCATTGCCAGAACTATATGATCTCTCAAGAATATGATAAATATTCAAGAGGTATTAAAATAACATCAGAAGCGATTGTAGAAAATGCAATTAATTATAATTGTAAATCGATTGCTTGGACTTATAATGAACCTACTATACACTTACCTTTCAACAAGAAAACTTCTTTACTTGCAAAACAAAAAAATCTAAAAGTAATTTATGTAAGTAATGGATATTTTTCAGATAAATCTCTACAAGAAGTTTTAAGTTTTGTTGATGCTTTCAATATAGATTTAAAATTCATGTCTAATAATCTTTATAAAAAAGTTTGTGGTGCTGATTTGGATATTGTTTTAGATAATATAAGAAGAATTTATCTGGAGGGTAAACATTTAGAAATTACAAATCTTATAATTAATGAGTATAATGATTCTATTGATGAAATTACTGAATTATGTGATTTTGTTGTCAATGAATTAGGTCCAGAAGTTCCTCTACATTTTTCAAGAGCATTTCCGTATTATAAAATGAATGATATTTCACCAACAAATCCTGAAATATTATTTAAAGCAAAAAAAATAGCTATGGATAAAGGAATAATAAATGTTTATTTAGGCAATATTTAAAATAGAAAAGTAAATTAAAGTTAGCTATTCTGAAAAACTAACTCTTTCAAACTTTTCAACTGTTTTCAGTGATTTGGTTGCATCTACTCCAATTTTGGTAGTTGTTCCATCACTTTCAGCTACAGGATCGAGTGAAGAACCACGTACATTAGGAACAATCATAATGTCTCTATCACCTTTTACACGTGTAGCTATTGCATATTCAACATCTTCTGCATCAAACACATCAACATCAGTGTCAACTACAACACAATGTTTGAGTGAGGGATGTGCAGAAAGCGCTGCCATAATAGCATTTTTACCGTCACCTTCAGTTTGCTTATTAATTGAAACAACAGAATGTAACCAGCAACAGCCACCTTCAGTTAAAACAACATTTTCAACTGTAGGAACTGCATTTTTAACAGCTTTGAATATCCTTGGTTCTTGCGGGAGACCTTGTAATAATTTATGTTCAAATCCTGCTGGTAAAATTGCGTGGTATGCTGCATTGTCTTTTTTAATGTGCATTTTTTCTAAGTTAATGATTGGTTGGTCACGAATGATATCATAAGTATCGGTTAAATCTACAAAAGGACCTTCAGCAATAGTTTCTGTCACTGAAATTTTACCTTCTAAGATAATGTCTGCTTGCGGAACCTCTAATTCCCCACACTTGATTAATTCAAGTTCACCATTTTTAAATGCATTTGCAACATCCATTTCATTGTAATCAATAGGTATTGAAGTTGTACTTGCAAGTAAAATTGCTGGATCCATTCCAATAGCTATTGCAATTTGTAAGTCTTCACCTGCTTTTTGAGCATTTTGGAAATAAGTATAAAGATTTCTTGGAACAATTCTAATTACTAATCTCTTATTGTCAAGCACCATCATTCTGTGAATTGATGCATTTTGAATTCCGGTTAATGGGTCACGTGCGAATACAACACCTGAGGTAATATATGCTCCACCATCTCTTGTATAGTGAGTTAAAATAGGAATTTTATCTAAATCAATATCTAAATTTTCATATTCTGAAAAGTCAGTATATTTATCTACTTTAATTGGCTTTTCCATAGCTTCGATGATTTTTTCAGTAATTTCAGAGACTTCACAATTAATGGATTTTGCGATTTTATCTCTAGTGTTACAGATTCCTGAAATAACTGGAATATCGAAACCTTTTATATTTTTTATAATAACAGTGTCTTTCGGGTATTTTCTTAAAACTTTTGCTACTTCAAACTCACTAGAAAGTTCTTCAGTAATTTCTATAATGTTTTCATCTTTTAATATCATGGTAATCCCTATAAATTAATTTTTTTGTTTTTTATTTTTCCAAGAAGTTCTGTAATAGAAGGATCATTAATTGATAAAATTTCTCCTGCAAGAACAGCAGCATTTTTACCGTTGTTTATTCCTACAGTTGCAACAGGAACGCCCGGGGGCATGCTGACTGTGGTAAGCATATAATCGTCACCATTTTCATTAGTACAAGGTACACCAATTACAGGTCTATCAGTAAGCCCTACAATTCCACCAGTCACTTGGGAAGAGTTAGAACTTATTCCAATGAATATTTTCGCATTTTTCATTGCTTTAATGTAATTTGTGAATTTTTGGGTAGACCTAATTGGACAGACAACTTTAGTTTCATGTGAAATTTTAAGTCTATCTAAAATCACTGCCACTTTTTTTGCAGTAACAAGATCAGTTTGCCTTCCAACAATTATTGCAACATCTGCATCTTTATTTTTAAAACAGTTGTCATTTTTGTCTGCTTCAATTTCATTAATATTGAGATTTTTAATTCTTAAAAAGTCATTTTGGATGAATTTTTTATCTTCAATTTTTTGTATAATCTCTTCATTGCTATTTTTAACTTTTAAAGCGTAATCTTTTCTTAAATTAATTACTTTTTGACGTATTTCTTCATCATGAAGTCCAATAAATTGTGCAGCAAGTATTGCAGCATTATCTCCTCTATCAATTCCCACAGTAGCTATTGGAGAAGGATAAGGCATTTGAACAATAGATTCTAATGCATCAATACCTCCTGTTTTAACATCCACTGGTACACCAATCACTGGTCTTGGTGTATATGCCGCAATTGATCCTGGTAGATGAGCAGCAAGTCCTGCAATACCAATAAACACTTCAATTCCAGCATTAGTACCTTGAATAACAATTTCACGAACTAAATCAGGTGTTCTATGTGCTGATGCGATTTTTAAACTGTAGGGTATTTCTAGTTTTTCTAGAATATTCATGCTTTTTTCAGCTATTGCAATATCTGATCCACTTCCAAGAATAATCATTATCTTTGGTGTCATTTAAAAATTCCCTCTTTATCAATTAATTTTATTTAATATTAAACTATTGATTTTAAAATATATAATATTAAAGTATCATTGAAAGATTAATCCTATTTCTATTCAAATCAATATCTAAAACTTTTACATCAACAATATCTCCAACACTAACGATATCAAGTGGATGTTTTACAAATTTATCAGCAACTAATTGTGAAATATGGACTAATCCATCTTGATGAACTCCAATATCAACAAATGCTCCAAAATCTACAATATTTCTGATAGTTCCTTGCATTATCATGCCTATTTCTAAGTCTTCAATTGATAATACATTTTTCCTAAGCATAGGTTTTGGCATATCTTCACGTGGGTCACGACCAGGTTTTTTAAGTGCTTTAATAATGTCTTTAAGGGTTTCTTGACCAATATTTAATTCAGTTGAAATTTCATGGATGTTAATATTATCTAATTTTAAATTAGAACTTCCAATGTCATCAACACCATAATTAAGTTTTTTAAGTAGCTTATAAGCAATATCATATGATTCGGGGTGTATTGTTGTGTTATCAAGAGGGTATTCTGGGTTTTTGACTTTAATAAATCCCGCACATTGTTCATATGTTTTTTTACCAAGTTTTTTAACTTTTAATAATTCTTTTCTGGAATTAAAACTTCCATTCTCTTCTCTATATTCTATGATATTTTTAGCAGTTGCATTTCCAATTCCGGATACATAATTAAGTAAACTTACAGATGTGGTATTTAAATCTACACCAACTTCGTTTACTACTTTTTCAACAACACCAGTTAATGATTCATTTAATTGTTTTTGATTCATATCATGTTGATATTGGCCAACACCAATTGATTTTGGGTCAATTTTTACAAGTTCGGCTAATGGATCTTGAAGTCTTCGGGCAATTGAAACAGCACTTCTCTCTCCTTCAGAAAAATCAGGAAATTCTTCATCTGCATATTTTGAAGCTGAATAAACTGATGCACCAGCTTCATTTACAATAATATATTCAACATTAGTGTTTCTGATTATTTTAGCAACAATTTCTTCCGATTCTCTTGAAGCAGTTCCATTTCCAATAGCTATTACATTAATGTTATATTTATCAATTAATTCTTGAACGATTTTTATTGATTCTGCAACTTTATTTTGGGGTTGTGTCGGGTAAATTAATGCAGTTTCAAGAACTTTACCAGTTTTATCAATGATGGCTAGTTTACAACCAGTTCTAAAAGCAGGATCCCATCCTAAAATTGTTTTTCCAACAAGGGGACTTTCCATTAATAGCTGATTTAAATTCTTTGCAAATACTTCAATTGATTTTTCTTCTGCTTTTTCAGTTAGGTAATTTCTAATTTCTCTTTCAATTGCAGGTGAAATTAATCTTTTATAAGCATCCTCAACTGATTCTTTGATAATTGGTGTTGTATGGGGATTGTATTCTATTTTTTCAGGAATTTTAGAGATATTTTTTAAAACATGCCTATTTAAATATTTAATTATTTCATCACTATCACAAGTGATTTTTCCTTTAATTACTCCCTCTTTTTCTGCTCTATTTATCGCTAAAATTCTGTGTGGAGGTATTTTTTTAATATTTTCTGAGTAATTATAATAAAGATCATATTCTGTAGATTCTTCTTTATTTTTAGTTTTTGTTTCAATTTGACCATTATAATAAGTATTTTGCCTAATTTTCTTTCTAAATTCAGAATTGTCTGAAATTTCTTCAGCAATAATATCTTTTGCACCTTGAATTGCTTCTTCTTTTGTTTTAACTTCATTTGTTATGTGTTCTTTAGCAATATTTTCAACTTTTTCTTTAATTTCTTGTTTTAATATTATTGATGCTAAAGGTTCAAGGCCTTTTTCACGAGCTTTTGTTGCTCTTGTTTGTTTTTTACTTTTATAAGGGCGATACAAATCTTCAAGTTCAACTAGTGTTTGAGCATTGATTATTTTATTTTTTAAATTATCATCTAACTTTTCAAGTTCATTAATCCTTTTAATGATTTTTTCTTTTTTATCTTCTAAATTTCTAAGATATTTTAATCTTTCGTCAAATTTTCTAAGTGTAGTGTCGTTTAATGATCCAGTAACATCTTTTCTATATCTTGCAATAAATGGAATTGTATTTCCATCATCAATTAATTTAATTACTTTTTTAACTTGCCAATTTGATAGATTCAATTCTTTTTCGAGTGTTTTTGCTATCATTTTTTCACGTAAATTAATTTAAATATATTATTGTTATTTTCAAGACTAATTTAATCTTTCTATTAACTATTTATATGTTATAAAAAATAAAACTAATAACAAT
>CAYFRZ010000007.1:18155-32108 GCA_964345675.1 uncultured Methanobrevibacter sp. | reverse complement strand
ACTTTAGGTGATGTGCCTTACAAACCAGGTACTGTTTCTCTTGCAGCAATGGGAGCTCATGTTTCTGGAGCAGATTATATTAAAGTTGGATTATATGGAACAAAAAACCATGATGAAGCTGTTGAAGTCATGGAAAACGTTGTTAAAACTGTAAAAGAAATTAGTGAAGAAACTATTATTGTAGCAGCAGGATATGCAGATGCTCACCGTGTAGGTGCAGTTGGACCTATGGAAATTCCAAAAATTGCAAAAGATGCAGGCTGTGACCTTGCAATGCTAGATACTGCTGTTAAAGATGGTCATACTTTATTTGATTACTTAGATTTAGATCAATTAAAAGATTTTGTTGAAGAAGCTCACGGATATGGTTTATCAACTGCACTTGCAGGTTCTGTTAAAAAAGACCAATTAAAACCATTACATGATATTGGTTGTGATGTTGTTGGTATTAGAGGAGCTGCTTGTGTTGGTGGCGATAGAAACACTGGTAAAATACACCATACTGCAGTTGCTGAGCTTAAGGAATTATGTGATTCATTTTAAATAGGTGTTAATAATGTCATTTTCTAAAAAAGTTCAAGAAGCAAGAATGTCTTATACTTTTGATGATTTTCTTTTAACTCCTAATGCAAGTTATGTTGAACCAAAAGATATTGATACTAGAATTAAATTAGGAAAAGGAATTAAATTAAATATTCCAGTTTTGAGTGCTGCTATGGATACTGTAACTGAAGCAGATCTTGCAATAGCTATGGCACAAGAAGGTGGGGTAGGTGTAATTCACAGAAATATCACACAAGAAAGACAAGTTGAAGAAGTTAAAAAAGTTAAAAATGCTGAAGATTTAACTATTCGGGATGTTATTACTATTACTCAGGATTCCACTATTGCTGATGTGCAAACAAAAATGCAGGATGAATTAATTAGTGGTCTTCCAGTTGTTGATGGTGATGAAATTATTGGAATTATTTCTAAAAGAGATATCAGGCCAGTTTTAAAATCAGAACCAAATAAAACTGTAAAAGATATTATGACTTCTGATGTTGTAACTGTTGAAGAAGGAGTTTCAGCTGAAGAGGCATTAAATATTGCTTATGAAAATAAAGTAGAAAGACTTCCAGTTGTTCGTGATGGTAAATTAGTTGGAATCCTTACTATTAAGGATATTTTAAATCAAGCACAATATCCAAATGCTGCTCGTGATAAACATGGTAACTATTTAGTTGCTGCTGCATGCGGACCGTTTGATTTAGACAGAGCAATGGCACTTGATCAAGCAGGTGCAGACATTATTTCTATTGATTGTGCTCATGCTCACAATATGAATGTAGTTAAATTCACTGAAACTATTAAAGATAATATTGATGCAGAATTATGTGTTGGTAATATTGCTACTGCTGAAGCTGCAGAAGACTTAATATCTATGGGTGTGGATGCACTTAAAGTTGGTATTGGTCCCGGTTCAATGTGTACTACTCGTATTGTAGCTGGTGTTGGAGTACCTCAATTAACTGCTATTTCTGATGTTGCAGATGCAGCTGCAAGTACTGGTGTTCCAGTTATTGCAGATGGAGGTATTAGGTATTCTGGTGATGTTGCTAAAGCTATTGGTGCTGGTGCAGATGCAGTAATGCTTGGTAATTTACTCGCTGCTTCTCTTGAATCTCCCGGTGATATTGTTGTTATGAATGGAAAACAGTATAAGAAATATCGTGGTATGGGATCAATGGGTGCAATGACTAGTGAATATGATGGTGGAGCAGACAGATATTTCCAAGGTCAAAAAAGTAAAATGAACCATACCAAATATGTTCCTGAAGGAATTGAAGGTGCTGTACCTTACAAAGGTACTGTTGCGGAAATTTTATTCCAATTAGTTGGCGGATTAAAATCATCCATGGGATACTGTGGTGCTAAAGATATTGCTAATATGCAAGAAAAAGCTAACTTTGTTAGAATTACTAGCAGCGGTATTAAAGAATCTCACCCTCATGATTTGTTAATCACTAATGAGAGTCCTAATTATCCAACTCTTGACTAGTTGGATTTTATTTAATATTTTTTGATGAGACAAGCAAATGACATAAAAGATTTATAGGAAATAGTTTTTTCTCATCAAATTTTTCATATTTTCATGTGAAAATGTTGTTTTTTCTTAAAATTGCTTATTTTAAGCAAACCTTTAAATATTAGTTAATATAATATTATTATATTAGATAATTTTATGTTTATTCGACATAGCTAATGTAAATTAAATAAATTTACATCTTTTATTAAATTTTATTATTAACGGAGAGAATATAAATGGCAAGAACTAAAAAAGTTGGTATTACAGGAAGGTTCGGTGCAAGATACGGAAGAAAAGCTAAAAGATCTGTAAAGATCATTGAAGAAAACATGAAAAAAGATCATGTTTGTCCTAAATGTGCTAGACCTTATGTTAAAAGACAAGCTGCTGGAATTTGGAAATGCAGAAAATGTGGTGCAGTATTCACTGGTGGAGCTTATATTCCACAAACTCCTATGGCAAAATCTGCAACACGCAGTATTAGGGATATTAAAGTGGAGGAATAAGCCTTGTATAGGTGTCCAAGCTGTGGAGCAGAAGTAGATCACAAAAGCTACATGGAAAATAAATGTCCTAAATGTAGATATAGGATTTTATTTAAAAATGTACCTGAAACTACTAGAATAATTAAAGCAAGATAATTCATCTGCTTTCACTAAATTTTTTACTATTTTTGATTTAAATGTTAATTTCAACTTCTAGAAAACCTTCTCAAAAAACTAGAAAATTTTGTAAGAACTTAGCTCATGCTACTGGTTCAACTTCTGTCAACAGGGGTAAAATGAATATGCGTGAGTTATTAATTAAAGCATTAGAAGTTGAAGAATATAATTTAGCTGTTGTAAATGAAATTAAAGGCAATCCTAGCAGAATTTCATTTTACTCTAATGAAGGTGAATTATTGTTAACACTAATTATTGGAGCATCTGAAGAAAAAGAAAAAATGAATATTGCTCCTTCTCAATTAAAAATAGTCTCTGAAGTAAAAGAACTCGATATTTTAAGTGACATCTTAGATATGGAGTTAGTAGATAATGCTGGAAGTAATTGTGTATTAATTTCCAAGAGTGAAGATTCTGTAGCTAATATTAACTTCATCAATAAATTTGGTGATTTGAATAACTTTAAAATTAATGTTAAAAAGATTTTAGAGGTTTCAAATGATTGATAGAAGTCCTCTTGAGAGGGTTAGAAGTAATATTGTTATTGAACTTGAAAATAATGCTCAAGCTAAGATTATTTACGATTCTATTATTTTGGAATTTAGTACAGCTCCTGATTTTAGATCATCCATGACAATTGATTTGGATGAGTCTGATATTATAATTAACATTGATGCGGAAGATTCCACATCATTCAGAGCTTCTCTTAATTCGGCTATTAAATGGATTAAATTAGCTTTAGAAATAAATAATTTAACAAATTAATTCTTATTTAATAATTATAAGGTGATAATATGGAGATTCCTGAAAACATTCAACAACAATTAAATCAATTTCAACAATTGCAACAACAAGCTCAAGCTATAAGCATGCAAGTTCAAAATGTTGAAATTCAAATTCAAGAAACTGAAAAAGCTTTAGAAGAACTTAAAAAAACTGATGAATCAACTGAAGTATTCAAACAAGCTGGTACTTTACTTATTAAAGTTGAATATGCTGATGCATTAGCTGACATGGAAGATAAATTAGAAACTTTAGGTTTAAGAAAACAAACCATGTCTCGTCAAGAAGAAAGAGTCGTGAAAAAACTTGAAGAAATGCAAGATTCTCTTCAATCAGTTATGCAAGGTATGGGTCAATAGGCCTTATACTTTATTTTTTTCTTTTTTCCAGATTTTTATGTCAAAATTAAAAATATTATCTCAAGAGGATTTAGCCACTATTTCTGATTATTTTGGTGAAATTCTTGAAAATGAAGTTTCAAAATCAATTCATATGAAAGAATTGGAAGATTTAGACTTGGATATTATTCTTAACTATGAAAATGAACAGTTAGATGTTGATGTGGATGTTGGAGTTTTATTTGATGAACTTTCACAAATTACTCAAGATCAGGTTATGCAAGCTATTGATGAAGCTTATTTAAAGTTTGATTCATATATCGATGATAATTTCAGAGTTTGATTATTTTTTTTCAAATTTTTAAGTATTACTTTTATTTTATTTTATATTAAAATAAGTAATACTTTTTTATAAAAAAGTATTTATATAATAAAAATAAATTATTAATTAGAGTTTGAAGTAAGATATACTGTCATATTGTTAATAAGAACAAAACATTATATTATTATTCTATCTTTCAAATTTCCCTCTTATTACTTCAAACTTTAACCTCTTTTTATCAAATAAACATTATCAATTCTATTTTATTAAATTTTATTAATTTTAATGCCTTTAAATATTGGTGTTTTATTTATTTTATATTTTTCTTAATTTTTGTCATTATCATTGGAAAAATTATTATTATATGTTTAAAAATTTTATTTTTTATTAAAAATTATATATTCAATTATACTTTAATTTTTATAAATTATAGTAATGTTTATATACTATGTGGGTTAATTTAAGTAATAGAGATTTATATTTGATTTTATTTCTCTAAATTGATCATTATTTTTATATACTCGGATGAGGTTGAAAATATTTAACTCATCCACCTCCTTCATATTTTAATACTAGTTTTATATAATTATTATTATGATTAAAAAAATTCCAGTTATAGATTTAAAACAACATCAGGCAGTAAGTGGAAAATCTGGGATGAGGGATACTTATCAACCGTTAAGAACAGTTTTTGCCACATCTTCCAATCCTGTTGAAATAGCTCAAGGATTAAAATTAAATGGTGCAGATGAAATGTATATTGCTGATTTAGATTTAATCGAATCAGTAGGGCATAATATCAATGATATTAAAATGGTTAATACAATTTTACCAGTAATCTTTGATGGTGGTGTTAAAAATTGTGAAGGATTTGAATTTTTCCTTAATTATGCTTATAAAGTCATTATTCCAACTGAAACACTTGAAAGTATTGATGAGATGAAAAAGATCTTTGAAAGATATCCAAAAGAGAGAATTGTAATTAGTGTGGATGTTAAAAATGATGAATTACTTTCTAAACATTTAAATTTAAGTTTACATGAGTTTAAAATGATTCTAAAAGAACTTGATCCAAATGATATTATTCTTTTAGATGTGTCTGGTGTTGGCACCGAAAAGGGATATAATAAAAAATTACTTGAGGAATTTGGAGATTTAAAAGAGAAATTAATAATTGCTGGCGGGTTAAATAAAGACTCCTTAGTTGAATTGGAGTCATTTGGCATAAAAAAAGTGTTGATAGGAACTAGCCTACATTCTGGTGATGTTAAACTCTTAGACTAGAACACTTAAAATTAAGTAAGGGAATATACAAGCTATAATAAATAAAACAATACCTAATCCTAATTTACTATTGCTTTTTTCTAAAGATCCAGAAATAATCATTATAATTCCAAAAAATCCACAAATTACTGGAAGAATATGAGAAAATATTGTTGTTCCAATTATCGCCATTTTAAATCACTAGTATTAATTTACATTTTTTAAATTATATAAATATAACCTAATTTTTATCCGGTTTTTGATAACTTTTTTATTGCTGTAAGTTTATATACTTAATTATGAGAATTGATACGCATCATCATCACAAAAAAGCAGGTGAAAATTTAGCTTTTGTTTTTTTCATGAATTTAACTTTTAATATAATTGTTATCGTAGGAGGCCTTGCAACAAATAGTATGGCGATTCTTGCTGATTGTATTCATGACATGTCAGATACTATTTCAATTGCTTTGGCATGGTTTTTAGAACATGTTGCTCAGAAGGATTCAAATGACAAATATTCTTATGGCTATCAAAGATTTTCAATTCTTGGTGCAGTAATAATTTCTATTTTTGTTATTATTATGGCTTTATTTATTCTTCAAGAAGCTATTCCTAGGTTATTTTCTCCTGAAAGTGTTGATGCTGGTGGAATGCTTTTAGTAGCAGTTGTTGGATTGGTATTTAAATTAATTTCAGTTTATCGTTTGCATGATGGTGAAACATTCAATGAAAAAGCAATTTTATTACATCAACTTGGAGATGTTTTCGAATGGATTGCTATTTTGATATTAAGTTTGGTTTTAATGTTTTGGGAGGGTGCACCTTACTTGGATCCTTTTGTATCAATTGGTATTTCATTATGGTTAATATTTAATCTTGGAAGGAATTTATATAAATCTGTTGAGGTTTTGCTTCAAAAAACTCCAAATTTCTTTGATGTTAATGAATTTAAAGAGAGTGTTTTAAATATTGAAGGTATAAAATCATTTGATGATTTCCATGTTTGGTCACTTGATGGTGTTGATTCAGTTTTAACATTAAAAGTTTCTATTGATGATTTAAACAATCCGGATAAAATTAAAAATGATATTTATAGTATTGCGTCTAAATATCATATTGTTGACATCACTATTGAATTTGATTAAATGTTATATGTAATAGTATTGATATGCATGATTTCATTTTCACTTGAATATTTCATGTTTAACAGGTGTTATTGTACTAGTTTAAAAAATGTATGTTGATAGGATATTTGCATTAATTGTTGATGATATTATATAATTTTATTAAAAGTTTATATAATATGGATAATATAGTATATGTTATATTAATTAACAATTGTTATATTTTTATTTAATAGGAGAAATTAATATGGTTGAAAAAGGAACTGACATATTAAAAGAAGGCTTCGCTAAAATGACAAAGGGTGGAGTGATTATGGATGTAGTAAATGCAGAACAAGCTAAAATAGCAGAAGATGCTGGTGCAGTAGCTGTAATGGCTCTTGAAAAAGTACCTGCTGATATTCGTTCTGCAGGTGGAGTGGCTAGAATGGCAGATCCAACTATTGTTGAAGAGGTAGTTGATGCAGTATCCATTCCTGTAATGGCAAAAGCTAGAATTGGTCATATTGCAGAAGCACAAATTTTAGAAACTCTTGGTGTGGACATGATTGATGAAAGTGAAGTTCTCACTCCTGCTGATGAAGAATATCATCTTAACAAAAAAGAATTCACTATTCCTTTCGTATGTGGTGCACGTAATTTAGGAGAAG
This sequence comes from uncultured Methanobrevibacter sp., assembly GCA_964345675.1. Classification (GTDB taxonomy): domain Archaea; phylum Methanobacteriota; class Methanobacteria; order Methanobacteriales; family Methanobacteriaceae; genus Methanocatella. The sequence goes on along the minus strand of CAYFRZ010000007.1, from coordinate 24,895 downwards.
CATTAAGAAGAATTGATGAAGGAGCAGCAATGATTCGTACCAAAGGAGAACCAGGTACTGGAAATATTGTAGAAGCTGTACGTCACATGAGAATGGTTATGGGCGAAATTAGAACCATTCAAAAATTAGAAGAAGAGGAGCTTTGGAAATATGCAAGGAGAATTGAAGCACCTATTGACCTTGTTAAAAAAACCGCAGAACTTGGAAAATTGCCTGTTGTAAATTTTGCAGCTGGAGGTATTGCAACTCCTGCAGATGCATCTTTAATGATGCAATTAGGTTCAGATGGAATATTTGTCGGATCAGGGATTTTCAAATCAAATAATCCAGAAGCATTTGCAAATGCTATTGTAGAAGCTACTGCTAATTATGACAAACCTGAAGTATTGGCTGAAGTATCTAAAGGATTAGGTCAAGCTATGAAAGGTATAGAAATGTCAACTTTAACTGCGGCGGATAGGATGCAGGATAGGGGAATATAAATTCCTTAAAATTTTTTTACCATGACTCTCGTTGTTATTGGACCGGTAACTAATGATTTAGTTGTTATTGGTGTAGAAAGCTCACATAAAATTGGTGGAGCTACCTATTTTCAATCTTTTGTATTTGAAAAATTTTACAGTAATTACCTGTCTATTGTTAATTGCTCTGATTCTAATTTAATTAATGATTTTCCTAATAAGGATAAAGTTAAATTAATCTTAAAAGAGGACACTCATTTTTTTATAAATAGCTATCCTGATAAAGAGGACATGGATTATAGGGAACAATTAAGTAATTTTGCTCAAATTCCAATTTTTAAAAAGGATTTGGAAGGACTGTTACCTGATGAGATTGACGGATTTGTTTTAAATCCGCTTAACAGATATGACTTTCCACTTGAAACAATTGATTATCTAAAAAGTTTTGAGGTTCCAATTTTTGTATCGATTCAAGGATTCTTAAGAATTCCTGGTGATGCAGTAAATGATAATTATGGTATAAAATTGGATGACTTTGATGAATTAAGTGCAATTTTGGAAGGGGTTACTTCCATATTTTTAGATGAACATGAAGCAAACATAATTGGTCAACACTTTGATGTAGATGAGATTGTAGTAACTGATGGAAGTCATGGTTCTAGGATAATTTTGGACAGTGGTGAAATCAAAATTAATGCAGTTAAATGTGAACATATTGTAGATACAACAGGTTGCGGTGATACATATATGGCGGCATATATTGCTAAAAGATTGAATAATTATTCCATCAAACATTCTGGTGAATTTGCTTCGGAAATTTCTAGTAAAAAATTAACAAAGTTCGGACACTATTGATTATATATGGGTGATGTGATGGTAAAAATTGGAATATTAAATCTGCAGGGTGCTGTAAGTGAACATTATGACGTAACACAAAAAGCAGTGCGAAACATGGGTGTTGATGTTGAAGTTGAATCTGTACGCTATGCTGAAGATGTTGAAACCTGCGATGCTTTGATTATATCTGGTGGTGAAAGTACTGTAATCGGTAAATTAATACATCAAAGAGGAATTGATAAAGTTATTAAAAACAATGATATTGCAGTTTTTGGAACTTGTGCAGGTATGGTTCTACTTGGCAAAAAAACAGACTTTAATCAGAATTTAATAGGATTAATGGATATTACCACTAAAAGAAACACATATGGCCGACAGAAAGATTCATTTGAAAGTCCAATAGAAATATTTGACAAAGAGTATTTAGGAGTATTTATTAGAGCTCCTGCAATTGAGGATTATGATCATTCAAAAGAGGACATTGAAGTTTTAGTTAGTTTAGACGATGAAATTATAGCTATCCAACAAGGACCGCATATAGCTATTTCATTCCATCCTGAACTTACTGATGATACATTAATTCATGAATACTTTATTCGCGAAGTTGTAAATAGAGTTTAATTATTTAAAAATGCAATTTAAGATATTTTTTTAGTTAATATTTAACTTTGCATATCTTCTTAATTTTTCATTGGATTTTTGTTTTTCTGTAAAAATTATCGGTTCTATTTTTGAGTTTTTTTATAATTTTATATTTTAACTAAAAATTTTTTAATTTATTAGCTATTTAACTTATTTAACTTTATTTTTTTATTAAAAATAATTTTTAATGACATTTAGAAACTTTTATTAATTAATATTATTATAACTAAATAATGTATTTCTTAATTTTTTAAACACTACAAAGGGTCATCATGTTAAACAAGTCATCTAATATAATCGAGAAGGAATTTAAAAATTTACGTAAGGAGCTATTAGACTTAACTTTAAGAAATCAACTTCTTAACTTTAAATCAAGAGCTAAAACCATTACTATAGTGAATCAAACTCCTGTAAATCTTTTTCAGACATTAGTTTTACAAGATAACAAAATGTATTTTGTAGCTAATAAAAAGGATAAAAAAGAAGATAAATCATCTGTATGGGATCATATTCCATTTGATTTTTCAAAATTTTCAGAAGGAGATAAGAAATTAGCCACTGATTTAACTCCAAAAGAGCTCCAAAAAAGATTATATTACATTAATAACCAAGCAAAAACAATGCTTCAAGAACAAGGTTATAATATTTTATATTTGGCTATTGGTTTTCTTGAATGGACTGATAAATCAAAACCAAAACAAAGAAATAATGCTCCTTTAGTTTTAATTCCGGTTGCAATGGAAAGAAAAAAGGTCGGCGAATCATTTAACCTTGAATGGACTGGAGAAGATATTCAAACTAATATTTCACTTAAGGCTAAATTATTGGAAGCGGGTATTGATTTCCCTGATTTTGAATTTAAAAGATATGGTGAAGTTATTGATCATTATATTGCTAGTGTTCGTCGTTCAGTTAGTAGAATGGATGGATGGACAGTTAATAATAATGTTGCTTTAGGCTTCTTTAGTTTTACAAAATTTGTAATGTATAATGATTTAAATCCGGAAGCTTGGGAAGATAATGTAGATTTAACTAAAAATGAATTAATTCAAGCTATTTTTAATCCTGCTAAAAATGACCATGAATCATTTAGGGAAGAAGATATTGATTCAAGACTTGAATATCAAAATATGTATCAGGTTTTAGATGCTGATTCATCTCAAATTGCAGCTATTCAGGATGTGAAAGCTGGACGTAACCTTGTTGTAGAAGGTCCTCCGGGAACAGGTAAATCACAAACTATTGTAAACTTAATCGCTGAATTACTTGCTGAAGGTAAATCAGTTTTATTCGTATCAGAAAAAATGGCGGCACTTGATGTTGTAAAAGACAGATTAACTGGAGTTGGCCTTGGTAAATTTGTCCTTGAATTGCATTCGCATAAAACTAGAAGGAAAAAATTCCTTAAAGATTTGCAAAAAGCTACTAATGTAAGGTTCCAAGAACCATTAAATATAGATCAGACTATTCGTAAATTGGAGAATTTACGTCGTCAACTTGATGATTATTCCCAAATTATTCATAAACCTGCATTTGCAGTCAATTTATCAGCATTTCAATTATATGGTATGAAAGAATCTGCTGATGATCATTTTGCAACTAAAAATGCATTAATGCCTTTAGTTAGGTTTGATAATCCGGAATCTATCACTTTAAAAGATTTGGATGATATGAAAATGGCTTTAGAAAACTTGGCTGAATTATATCAAACAATTTCTAAGGAAAATCCTTGGAGCAAATGTTCTCCAAAAAGTTTACTTCCTGCAGATTTAAGGGAAATTGAAATGTTGATTGGAGATTCATTGTATTCTCTTGATAATTTCCTTGTTGAACGTGGAAGAGTTTATGACATTTATGGAATTAAAAAACCGGATACTTTGAACGAATTCCAAAATTCACTTTCAGCTTTTGAAATAATTAAATCTCAAAATGCAGAGTTAATAGATGGAAACATATTAAAATCAGGAGCATGGAATGATAACAATGATGATGCATTTAAATTAATCCAAGAGCTCCAAAGGTATCAAAAATATGCTGGAATTTTAACTAAATTTAATCAAAGCATTTTTCAGGTTGATATCGATGGATTGATATATGAATTAAGAAACATTTCTAATAAAAAATTCAGATTCTTTAATAACAAACAACACATTGAACTTGTTGAAAGATATTATTCACTACCTGTTTCTGGAAGTGTTGATGATATTATAAAGGATTTGCAAGAAGCAAAATCAATAATTAAAATTAAAAAAAATCTTGAAGCTAATGATGCATTAGGTCAAAAATACTTTGGGGGGTACTGGCATTTAAATTCAAACATCGATGACTTAAAATCTATTGCAAAATGGATGCATGAATTTATCGCACTTGTACATGATGGAACATTCTCTGAGAATACTATAGACTTAATGAGTAAAGATTTGTTTGATATTAAACCTGAAAGGGATCTTGCAGATTATATTAATGCAGGTGAGGAATTTGTTAGAGTATTATCAAAGCTTAAAGGCAAATTAAATCCGAGAAGTAAATTAATATTTAAAAGGGAAACTGGAGATGTGCCATTTGAATCATGGAAAGAACAGTTATATAATTGGAGAGGGCAATTATCCAGCCTACATTTATGGTCCCAATATTTAAATACTAAAAATTCACTTAGATCATCCAATGCTAAAATGTTTATAGACTCAATTGAGAAAAGAAACATTAAAAAAGAAGATATTGAAGCATTAGTTGATGGAAACTTTGCTGATTCACTTTTAAATATATTGTTCGTAGAAAATCATGAACTTGCAACATTTGTCGGTGAACTTCATGAAAATAGAATTCATGAATTTAAAGATTTGGATAATCAAATTTTAGTGTTGAATCGTAAAAGAATTTATCAAAGATTAAACAGTAAAATTCCAAAAATATTTGGAGGAACTGAAAATCCACAAGCTAAAATATTGGCTGGTGAATTCACAAGAAAAAGCGGACATATGCCAGTTAGAAAACTATTGGAAAAAACTGGCGGATTAATAAAGCAAATTAAACCTTGTTTTATGATGTCTCCTTTATCAATTGCACAATACTTGGATCCAACAAATGAAGAATTGCAGTTTGATGTTGTTATATTTGATGAAGCAAGTCAAGTAAAACCTGAAGATGCATTGGGTGCATTCATGAGGGGAAAAACTGCTGTTGTCATGGGGGATACTCAACAATTACCTCCAACTTCATTTTTTGACCAAATGTCTGATGCAGAAAGTGATGAAGAAGAAGCAACATCACTAGATATGGAAAGTATTTTACACTTATGTAAATTATCATTCCCTGTTAAAATGCTTAAATGGCACTATCGTAGTCGTCATGAATCATTAATTACAGTTTCTAATAGGGAATTTTACGATAATGATTTATTGGTTTATCCTTCACCTTCACATAATGATCCAGAACTTGGTTTGAAATTCCATTACAATCCAAATACTGCATATCATAGAGGTTCATCATCTGCAAATCCTCTAGAAGCTCAAGATGTTGTGGAAGAAATATTCAACCACTTTGAAAAATATGGTGATACGAAAAGTTTAGGTGTCGGAACATTTTCTGTTGCTCAAAAAAATGCAATTTTAGAAGCTTTAGAAGTAAAACGTAAGGAAAGGCCAGAATTTGAATCATTATTCTCAGATAATAAAGAAGAAAGATTTTTTGTTAAAAACCTTGAAACAATCCAAGGTGATGAAAGGGATGTTATTTTAATTAGTGTTGGCTATGGTTATGATCAGGATAGAAAAATGTCACTTAACTTCGGACCTTTAAATCAAAATGGTGGTGAAAGAAGGCTTAATGTATTAATTACAAGGGCAAGAGAAAAATGCGTAGTATTTTCCAACTTTAAATCTTATGATATGAAATTAACAGCAAACCCACCATATGGTGTAAAATCTCTAAAAGAATTTTTAGAATATGCTGAAAACTTAGCATTAGGAACAGACAATTCTGATACCTATGCCAAAGAACCATTTGAAGATGCAATAGCTAGTTTCTTAGAAGAAAATGGTTATACAGTTGATAGACAAATTGGTTGTGCTGGATTTAGAGTTGATCTCGCAATAGTTGATGATGAAAATCCTGGAAAATATATTTTAGGAATCACAACCGACGGTAAAATGTATTCATCAAGTAAAGTGGCACGTGATAGGGATAGATTACGCGAACAAGTATTAACAGGACTTGGTTGGAAACTTTACCATTTATGGTCAACTGATTGGTATAGGAATAGGGATTTGGGACGTAAAAAACTCTTAGATTTTGTTCAAAAGTCTATTCGTCAAACTCGTGAAGAAGAAAAACGAAAATCTGAAGAAGAAAAAAAATTAGCTGAAAAAAGAAGATTGGAAGCTGAAAAAAAAGCTGAAGAATTACGAATTGCTCGTGAAAAAGAAGAAGCGGATAGAAAAGCTAGAGAAGAACATGAAACAAATGAGGAAGTTAATATTGAAGATATTGGTCCTTCTGATTTTGTTGAGGTTGAAAAAGTTGATGAAGGAGATACAGGTTCTTTTGACTTTGCTGAAGCTGAAGTTGGTGATGGTGATTTCTTAGAAAAGCCAATTGATGTAAGTTCAATTAATCCTTCTGAATTTTTTGAAGATGAATTTTCACAAAATACAATAAATGAAGATAATGAAACTCATTCCAAGTTTGTTAATGTTGAATCTTCAGCTGATAAAGTTAAGGTTGAAGATGTATCTTCTGAGTCTGTTGGTGTTGAATCTTCAGCTGATAAAGTTGAAGTTGAAGATGTATCTTCTGAGTCTG
>CAYFRZ010000007.1:0-18055 GCA_964345675.1 uncultured Methanobrevibacter sp. | reverse complement strand
GGTGTTGAATCTTCAGCTGATAAAGTTGAAGTTGAAGATGTATCTTCTGAGTCTGGTGTTGAATCTTCGGATTATGAATCATTTAAAGATGGTTCTCAAAGTATTAAATCCGAACCACATTCAGAATTAAATGATAGTTTTAATGAAGTTAAAACTGAACATAATGGTGATGTGGATAATGAGGAATTCGCTCAAGAAATCAAAGATGAATATGATGATGAAATTTGGCAATCAGATGAAGGAATTTCTCCAGAAGATAATGCTGAAGTTTGGGAAAACGATAAAGATTATTCTGATGCATCTGATAGTATTTCTAAAAAATTTTCTGATAAATTTAAATCATTATTAAAATCAAATGATGAAGAGCAAAAAGAAAATAGTCATTCATTCTTTTCACCGCCTAAATTCACAAAAGATTTAGGTAAACATTCAGATTTAAATGATATGGAAAATTCTGAAGAAAATGAAGATTCAGGTTCAAAAATTGATGAGGGTATTGAAGAAAATCATAATGATTCAGATTTAAATGAAGATACTTCTGTAAAAGAAAAGGTCACTTCAAATTTCAAAACACCAAAATTTAGTAATAAAGTTGATTTGGATTCTGATGATTATATTGTTGTGGAACATGATAATGATAAAGTTTCTAAAGCCAGTTCTACTAAACATGAGGATGTTGATTTGGATTCTGATGATTATATTGTTGTGGAACATGATAATGATGAGATAATTGATGAAACTCAAAAATATTCTTCTGATAGTGATGTTGAGCCTAATTTTGATGAAGAAATGAACATGGAATATGATAATCTTTCTAAAAATAAATCTTCTAATGATAAGTCAAAAAACATATCAAAGGAGCCTATTGCTGATGATAAAGTTGATTTAGGTTCTGAAGATGATTATATATACGTTGATCACAGTCATGATGATGAACGTGTATTGGACAATGAAGATAAAGAAAAATTTAATTTCCATTCTGATGAAGTTCAAGAGGAACAAGAATTTGAAATTAATAAAAAACCACAAAGTCAAAAACATTATCAAAGGAAAGGTAGTAATTTTGTAAAATCAATTATTTCTGATGTTGTTAGTGGTGAACCACATCTTGAGCAAGAAGAAATTGAAACAGTTAGAGGAGAAATAATTGATGATAATGTCAATCAATATAAACCAGCTCCAAGTGATGATTCTGTTGTTGAAGCAGAAATTGTTAATGATGATGAAGAACTGAATATTTTAAATGATAATTCCTATGATAATGAAAATCTTGAGAAACCAACTCCTAAATATGTTTATGATGATGAAGAATTGAATATTTTCAATGATAATTTGCCTGATGATCATCTTGAAAGACCAAATCCTAAAGTGAACTATGATGATGAATTAAATCAGGATTCATCATATGAAGAGACTCTTGAGAAACCAACTCCTAAAATGGATTATACTGAAGGAGATGAATTAAATATTTTCACAGATAAATTTTCAGATTTAAATAAAGATGAAATTAACAAAAAAGCTACTGATGTTGTAGGAAGAGCAATGGAAGAATTCCTTGAAGATGTATTTGAGAAGGATGATTCTGTTGATGAATCTGATAATGATGATGAAGTAATTATTGAAGAGAATAATGGCAATGAACAAAATTTGGAAGAAATTTCTAATAATGATATAGGTGATGGTGTTACTTATTATCAAGGTTCTAATGATGTAATGAGTAAACTTAGGAAAAACAATTTTTACTATGAAGAGGAAAAACCAAAATCTGTTAGGGAATCCATTAAAGGAATCAAAAAGGACATGAAATATATTAATAAATCTTTGAAAGAAATTGAAAATCCAACTCATATAGATTATGTCTCTGTTGTTGATAGGACTGAAGAATTTGATCCGATGGACTATTTAAACATGCCAAGTGATGATGATTCTGATAAAATCATTGAAAAAGAAGAAGAATTAACTTTTGCTGAGAAAGAAGAGCAAAGAATTGAAAAAGAAATGATGATGGATGCTCTTAAAAAAGAAATTAAAGAAGAAAAAGATGTTATCATTCCAGTTCATGAACAGGAAAGACGGGAAGATCTTAAAGACCAAGCATTAGAAAATATTATTTTAAGCGCAAATGAAGATTATAAAGAAATAGAACGTGAAAGACGTAGGAAAGACAATCAATTTAAATCATTTGATGATAATAAACTTCCAGGTAAAAGGAAAATGGAAGATGAGATAGTGGATTATGTTCACATTGAAGATATTGGTCTACATTCATCAGATGAATTATACAGGCAATCAATTGAGAAAGTTGCTAAATCTATTAATGATATAGTTGATATTGAAGGTCCGATTCATGTTAGTGAAGTTACAAAAAGAGTTAAAGATTCATGCAATATTAAAAGAGCAGGAATTAACTTGAAAAGACGTGTTAATGAAGGAATAAGTGAAGCTGAAAACGCTGGTTATATTATTAGAATTGGAGACTTTTTATATGATGCTTCAAATAATAATATTGTTATTAGAAAAAGAAATAAACCAAATATAGAGTTAATTTCAGATGAAGAAATTGCTAAAAATATTGAAACTGTATTGCTTCATAAACAAAATGTTACAACAAAACAAGTTGCAAAAGAAACATCACGTAACTTTGGTTTTAAATCAACTTCAAAAAAGACTTCAACAAGAATTAATAGTGTTTTAGATTTAATGATTGCTAATAATAAAGTTAAATTGGATAATGATATCGTTGAACTTAAATAAGGTGGTTCATGTCAACTAAAGTCAAATCTCCTGACAATTTGCCAAATAAACCTGGTGTTTATATTATGAGGGATAATACAGACACTATAATTTATATTGGTAAAGCAAAAAATCTCATAAAAAGAGTTAAATCTTATTTTCGAGAAAAACTTGATAGGCCAAAAACTCAAATTTTAATGAGTCATTTTGATAGTTTAGAGTATATTGTAACTAATTCAGAAAAAGAAGCTTTAATTTTAGAAGCTAATTTAATTAAAAAGCATAGGCCAAGATATAATGTTCAACTAAAGGATGATAAAAGATATCCTTATGTTAAAATTACCGATGAGGAATTTCCCCGTTTGGTTATTACAAGAAATGTTACAAAAAATGGAGTATATTTCGGACCATTTACTGATGTGGGTTCAGTTAAACAAACTGTTAAATTTTTAAAATCACTATTTAAAATAAGAACTTGCCGTAATATGAATGGTCCTTGCTTAAACTCACAAATTGATTTATGTTATGCTCCATGTGATGGAAAAATTTCTAAAAAAGAATATTCGGAAATAATAAATAAAATAGATTTGTTTTTCCAAGGAAAATATTCAACAATTGTTAATAATCTTAAAAAAGAAATGATGGAAGCTGCAAGCAATGAAGAATTTGAAAAAGCAGCGGTAATACGGGATCAAATTTCATCTATTGAAGAAATAATGGAAAAACAATTTGTTGATTTAGTAGATGACGATTTGGACCAGGATGTAATAGCTATGGCTCCAAATAAAAATGAAGTTGTAGTTATTATAATGCCAATTAGAAACGGTAAAATTGTTGGCCGTGATGACTTTTTGATGAGTGGTTCTAAGTATGATTCATCATCCGAAATTATGTTTTCATTTATTCAACAGTATTATGGGTATAATAGACATGTTCCAAAGCAGATTCTTTTAGATGAGGATATTGATGAAAAAAAATTGCTTGAAGAGTGGTTAAGTGATTTAAGAGGAAATAAAGTTAAAATTAAAGTTCCTCAAAAAGGTGTTAAATTAAGGCTGGTTAAAATGGCTAAGAAAAATGCCGAAATTATCAAACATCAAAAGAAAAAGATGGAAAATTCATTAATAGAACTTAAAAAATACCTTAAACTTGAAAAATTACCTCATATAATCGAAGGTTATGATATTAGTAACATTTCAGGAAAATTTGCTGTAGGTTCAAAAGTATCATTTAAAGATGCAAAACCTAATAAAAAAATGTATAAACATTTTAAGATGGAAACTCCCGGTCCAAATGATTTTGCAATGATGGAGGAGTTACTGACTCGCAGATTAAAAATGATAGATTCAGATCCGGAACCTGACTTAATAGTAATTGATGGAGGTAAAGGACAGCTTAACATGGCATGTGGTGTATTGGATAAATTGAATCTTACTCATATACCTATTATTGGACTTGCAAAGGAATTTGAAGAGATATATATTCCAAATTCAAAACATCCTATTATTATTCCTAAAAATAACAGAGCATTGCATTTGCTTCAGCAAGTTCGTGATGAATCGCATCGTTTTGCGATAACATATCATAGAAAACTCCGTAGCAAGGACATTCAAGCTTCTTCTCTTGACAATATCGTTGGAATTGGCAAAAAAAGAAAAATTAATCTTTTAAAAGAATTCAATAGTGTGGATAATATTAAAAAGGCATCAATTGAGGAATTAGCTAAAATAGATGGCATGAATTTAAAAACGGCTAAAAATGTCTATAATTATTATCACTAATGTAATATTAATTTTTATGAAAATTGGCTAATTTTCATTAAGTTTAAATATGAGTTTCATAATAAACTTTTCATAAGAAATGAAAAATAGGGTTTTTTAATTATGGTGAAATGTCCACGTTGTGGTTATGAGAATTCCTCCACAGCAGTATATTGTGATAATTGTGCTTATCTTCTAACTGATTCTAAAGGAAATAGAATTAATAATTCTCGCAGAGTTGGTAGTTGGAATTTAGGAATAGCAAAAAAAATTGTTATTGTATTAGGGATAATTGTTATTGGGTTGTTGTTATTCTCATTTATTTATAATAATACTCAACCATCTCATGAAGATTCTTTAAATTTAATTACTGACAATGGTTCTGTTCATAAAACTGCTTCTTATCCATATAAAGCTGTCATTGAATATGAAGGCAGCTGGGGTGCTCAAATGGGTGATCCTAACTATCTTGTAAGTGAAGAAGGATATGGTACTAAATCATTTGTACTTGATTGTGCCGCTTGGGATAGTGTAGCTATTACTGCACAAAAATATGATTATGGTGAGGGAGAGTTACACATTAAATTATTAAGAAATGGTGAAGTTGTAGCTGAAAATTCAACTACAAAGGTTACTGGTGCTGTAGTAATTAATTATAATAATTAATAATCTAGTCTATTTTATTAATTTTTGATTCCAATAAATTGATTAATTCATCAGTTTTATATAATCTAATTTCTTGATTGTTATCTCTGAATATTTTGATAAATTCAATAAGGTCGTTACATAGTTGGTCATATTGGATATTGAGTGTGTTATAGTTGTTCATTAATGCAAATAATTTGTCTTTTTCAATTTTTTCAGACTCTTTTAAAATCCTTTCTATATTTACAAAATGAGTTTCAATCATGAGTTTTTCTTCTTCTAATATATTTTGATATTCTTGAATCTTATTTTCACTTGCCATTTGAATCACTTTTTTAATTAAATTAATATAAAATATAAATACTTTCATTAATATAAATTTGTATTGATATAAAATGGGGCAACAAATGATGATAAAAGTTGAAAATGTAAGTAAAGATTATGAATTGGCTGATGGAACTAAAGTAACCGCACTTAAAGATGTTAGTTTTGAAGTTAAAGAAGGTGAAATTTTAGGTATCATGGGTAAAAGTGGTTCAGGTAAAACTACTTTATTAAGAGCACTTAGAGGTGTTGAACACATTGATAGTGGAAGTATTGAAGTAGGTAAAGCAAAAGTCACTTCTGAATCATCTCAATTTTATTATAATAATCTTAAAAAGGAAACTGCAATACATCTTCAAAGATCTTTTGGTATATGGCCAGATACTGTTCGTGAAAATATTTTAAGAAAATTATATGCAAGAAGATATTTTGATGAAGGAGATACTAATTTTGAAATTGCAGAAAGTGAATTCGGCAGAGAAGCGGATGAACTTTTGGAACTTGTTTCTCTAACTCATAAACAAGATCATTATGCGTCTGTATTAAGTGGCGGTGAAAAACAAAGGCTTATCATGGCAAGACAACTTGCTAAACAACCTAAAGCTTTACTTCTTGATGAACCTGCAACTATGGCATGCCCTAAAACAAAACAAGAAATATTGGATGCAGTTAAAAAAATCAACAAAGAATTAAATATAACTGTTATTGTTGTATCTCACTTGCCTGATGTTCAAAAGTATCTGGCAGATAGAGTTATTCTACTTGAAGATGGTGAAATTGTTGATGAAGGTTCTGCAAATGAAATTTGTGACAAGTTCATGGAAGATATGGATGATATTGTCGATATAAAAAATATTGCAACTGATGAAGATGTTATTCAAGTAAATGATTTATTTAAAAGATTTTTCTTATTAACTGGTGGGGAAGTTTTACAAATTGAAAATGTAAACTTTAAAGTTCAAAAAGAAAATATTTTAAGCATTATCGGTCCAAGCGGTGCAGGTAAAACTGTTCTTTTAAGAATGCTTGGTGGATTAGAAGATCCTGATAAAGGTGAAGTATTGTATAATGTTGAAGATGAGTGGAATGATGTTGATATTCCGGGTATGGGCCGTATGAAAATTAGATCTAAATTAGGATTCATGCATCAGGAATTTGCACTAAATCACCATGCAACAGTTTTAAATCAATTAGCCACTAGATTAGGTTATAAAAATCAGAATATTGTTAAAGAAGCTCAAGAAAGGGCTAGAAAAATCGGTCTTAGTGAAGAATTATTGGATTCATTTTATCTACTTACTGATTTGCCTGAAATAGAAGCAAGAGACAGGCTGAAAAAAATCGGGCTTGACTCTGATATTTTAGATGATTTATTCCCAAGATTCCCTGAGACTGCAACAAAAGAAGCCGTTGCAGATATTTTTGAAAGTCTTGATTTAGACATGGATATTTTACACAGAAAATCTTATGAATTATCTGGCGGTCAAAAAGTTCGTGTAATGCTTGCATTGATTTTGGTTTCAAGACCGAAGTTTTTACTTTTAGATGAACCATTTGGAGATTTGGATCCGGTTACTTTAAGAGATGTCACTAATGCTCTTAAGAAAATCTCAAAAACTTATGGAATTACAATTGTAATGATTTCTCACAATACTGACTTTATTAAGGAGTTAAGTAATAGGGCAGTATTTATGGATGATGGAAAAATTATTGATGACAGTGAAGATATTGACCAAATTGTGGATGATTTCATTGATTTCTGTCATGCGGATTATTTAAAGGTGAATAAATATGTTTGATGTTATTGCAGTTCCTGTAGATGGTTCTGATTATGGATATCATGCAGCTGATGTGGCCATTGAAATAGCTCAAAAATTCAACTCTAAAATTGCTGCGGTTCATGTTCTTGAAGAATTTTCTTTCAGTAGTTATGATTCTGAAGAAGATGAGGGTAATTCAATTTTATCAAAAATTACTAAAAAAGCTAATGATGTTGGAGTTGAAGTTACAGAACATTTGCTTACAGCTGACCCTTTAAGGGATATGAAATTTATTGTTGATCAAACACATGCTGATTTAGTGGTTATTCATGCACATGGTTCAAATAATAATAGATTTGTATCTTTTGAAGAGAATAGTGTTTCAGATACTCAGATAGGTTCAGTCTCAGAAAGACTCATGAGAACTTCTGATGTACCAGTATTATTAATTAAATAATACTTTAAATTTTATTTTTTCTTTTTTTACTCGGTTAAATACCTATTTTTTACCAAACATTTTATATAATAAAAAACATATTATTCATAAAATAAATTTTTTAGATTTAAGGAGATATTTTTTTATGATAGTTAAAGATTGGTGCTCATTTTGTGGTGAGTGTGCGGGGGTTTGCCCAAGAAATTTGATTCAAGTAAAGGAGTATTCATTAGTATTTAATGATGATGACTGTAAAGATTGCGATACATGTATTAAGGCATGTCCAATTGATGCATTAGAAAAAGAGGACTGATTATATGATTGAAACTGATGTAATTGTAGTGGGTTCTGGACCTGCAGGATCAAGTGCAGCAAAACATGCTGCATTAGGCGGAGCAAAAGTTATTTTAATGGATAAAAAATCCGAAATTGGTTCACCAAAAAGATGTGCTGAAGGTGTTTCAATTCAAGGACTTGAAAAATTAGGTATTGAACCTTCTCCTCGTTGGGTTACTCAAGAAATCCAGGGTGTAAGAATTCAAACTCCTGATGGTACTGACACTTGGTTAACAAAAGATGAAGTAAAATTACCTGAAGCAGGTTATATTTTAGAAAGAAAAGTATTTGATAAGCACATGGCAATGGATGCTGCAAGAGCTGGTGCGGAAATCAGAATTAAAACTTTAGTAACCGGTATTGAAAAAATTAATGATGGTTATTTAGTATTTACTGAATCCATGGGTAAAGAAGATGTATTCAAATGCAAAATCTTAATCGCAGCTGATGGTCCTGAAGGTCACATTGCAAGGTGGGCAGGTTTAAGACCAGCTGCAAAAGCTAAAGAGATGGAATCCGGTGTGCAATATGAAATGTGCAATGTGGAATTTGAAAAACCTGGAGTAATTGAATTTTACTTAGGTTCATGTGCACCTGGTGGGTATGTATGGATTTTCCCTAAAGGGGATGACATTGCAAATGTTGGTTTAGCAATTTTACCACATATGGCTGAAAAAACTGCCATTGAGTATTTGGATGATTTTGTTGCAAATTCACCTTATTTGAAAAATGCTCAAGCTGTTGAAATGAATGTTGGTGGAGATCCTGTTGGTGGAATGACCAAAAAACTTTATGATGATAACATTTTAGTCTGTGGGGATGCTGCTGGTCAAGTAAATCCTTTAACAGGTGGAGGAATCATCAGCGGTATGACTGGTGGAATGTGTGCAGGTCAAGTAGCTGCTCAAGCTATTAAAGAGGATTGTTCTAAAAAATTCTTAAAACAATATGATGAAATGGCACATGCTGAATTAGACCACGAAATTAAAAGATATAAAAAAGTGCAAGAATATTTACTCACTTTATCTGATGAAGAATTGAATGAAATTGCTCATGCATTTGAAGGAGAAACTTTTGATAAAATTTCAACCACTGAAATTGTTAAAAAATTAATTAAATTATCTCCTAAGGCATTACTTAAATTAGGTAAATTTATTTAGGTGTTTACATGATTCTTATTACTGGTGGAGCAGGATATATTGGTTCCCATACAAATAAGGCATTACATAATGTCGGTTATGATACTGTTGTAGTTGATAATCTATGCAATGGTTATGAAAACTTTGTTAAATGGGGTAATTTTGAAAATTATGACTTTGGAAATAAAAACTTAAGAGAAGTTTTCGAAAAATACGATATAGATGGTGTTATTCACTTTGCTGCTTTTTCATCAGTAGCTGAATCAGTTAAAATACCTCAAAAATATTTTAAAAACAATTATAAAAATACTTTAAATCTTTTACAAATAATGCGGGAATTTGGAGTGAATAAATTTATTTTATCTTCCACTGCTGCAGTATATGGGAATCCTGATAATGTTCCAATTACAGAAAATCAGAATTTAAAACCAATTAATCCATATGGACACTCCAAATTTATCACTGAAAAGGCTCTTGAAAGAGAAGCTGAAAAAGGTGATTTTAACTTTGTATCTTTAAGATACTTTAATGCAGCAGGGGCAGATTTTGATTGTGAAGTCGGGGAATTCCATGACCCTGAAACTCACTTAATTCCATTAGTATTGGATGCGGCTATTGGAAAACGTGAAAGCATCTCTATTTTTGGTGATGATTATGATACACCTGATGGAACATGTGTTCGTGATTATATTCATGTAAATGATTTAGCTGATGCACATATTAAAGCATATGAATATTTATGTAATGAAAAGGAATCTGACATTTTTAATCTTGGAAATGGTCAAGGATATTCTGTTCGTGAAGTAATTGAAATGTGTAAGAAAGTCACTGGCCGTGACTTTGAAGTTAAAATTGATGAACGTCGCGAAGGTGACCCTGATATATTAATAGCTGATTCAACAAAAATTAAAGAAAAATTAGGATGGACTCCGCAATATGGTTTAGAAGAAATTGTAGGGTCTGCTTGGGAATGGCATAAAAAAATTAATGTAATTTAGGTAATATTCATGGAAAATGAAAGTCATGAATCAAAAATTGATATTCGTATAATCGTATCCGGTTTAGATATTGCACAGTTAGTTTCAAAAGCTGTTAATAATATTCAGCTGGAACGTGATTATAATATTGTTGTTTCATCAATAATTCCCACTGTAGAATTAAGCATAGTAAAAAAAGTAGCTAGTGGTGCGGATATTCTTTTAATCGGCGGCTATGGTAATGATGAAAATTATAATATTCTTTTCAATGAATTAAAAACTGATTTTAATCACATAGGATTATTTGATTATAATAACATCATTGTTGAAGATGAATCAATTGATTTTAAACTAGCTGAAAAAGAGATTTTAAATTCAATAATAAAATCAACTTTGTCTTATTCTTTAAATTTAATCAATATTCATACACTGGAAAACAAACTAATGAAATTAACTCGTAAATATAATAATTTACTGGATGATTATAATCAAGTTCTTAAAGAAAATGAAGTTTTATCTCAAGAAAATAATGAATTAATTGAAGATATTAAAGAGCTCAAATCTGATTTCAATTCATTTAAATTGCGTTATGAAGATATTTATTCTAAAGAAATTCTTGAAATATTTATTTTAGATGATTTGTGGCAGGAAACATTTAGACAGGATTTATCCGATTTTGATAGGATTGTAATTGCCACTGATAAATTTAAGCCGGATAATATTATTGTTGGTCAAGGGTTTATTGCAGCAGAATCAAGAGAAAAAGCAATTGAATGGTTAAAAATTATTAGAACTGCATTAATATTTGTTGATGATAATGCAAATGATTTAAAAAAAGAATCAAATGTTGAAGAGGAAGAAAATATTTCAGAAGACAAAGATGATTATGATATGTCTAATACTTTTGAAAATTTTTGGGATTAAACAATTATTTTTTATACTAGTTAAATTATAAATTATAGATATACTATTTATAGGAAGTTCATAAATGCAAGGAGAGATAGAAGATAAGTGTGGTATTGTTGGAATTCATTGTCCTGATGAATCCAAAAATGTCGCATCTTTTGTTTATTATTGTTTGTATGCTTTACAGCACAGAGGTCAAGAATCAGCAGGTATTGCTACTTTTAATCCGGAAAAAGGGTTGAATTATTATTGCAGTATGGGTTTAATAACTGATGTTTTTAAAGATTATGAAATTCAAAATCTTAAAGGAAACATGGCTATTGGACATGTAAGATATTCCACAACTGGTCAATCAAGACTTGAAAATTCACAGCCTTTTGTAACTGATTTTGATGATGGATTTATTGCTATGGCTCATAATGGGGATATTGTTAATTCTACAGAGTTAAGGAATGAATTAATCAAAGAAGGTTATGAATTTAAATCTGACACAGATTCTGAAGTTATTTGTTATATGATTAAAAGAGAGCATTATGGAAATGATAAAAATATAATTGATTCAATCGAATCTGTTTCTAAAAAACTTGTGGGATCTTATGCATTAACCATTTTAGTAAATGGTGAATTATATGGTGTACGTGATCCTATGGGAATTAAACCACTTGCAGTTGCGAAAAGAGGAAATGATTTTATACTTGCTTCTGAGACTGTTGCATTTGATGTAATTAATGCAAAATATATTAGGGATATAGAACCTGGTGAAGTGGTATTTTTTGAAAATAATGAAATTAACTCCCATATGTTGGAGATTGCAGAAGACTGTAAAATTTCTCATTGCATGTTTGAATACGTATACTTTGCAAGACCTGACAGCACAATTGATGGTATTAATGTTTATGAAACTAGGATGAATATCGGTCGCCAGTTACATGAATTATATCCTATTGATGCAGATGTTGTAATTCCAGTACCTGATTCATCTATTCCTGCAGCTATTGGTTATTCAAGGGCTTCTGGAATTCCATATGGTGAAGGTTTAATTAAAAATCGTTATGTTGGACGAACATTTATCATGCCAACTCAAGAAGAACGTGAGTTAGCAGTAAGACTTAAATTAAATCCTATTAAAGATGCTATTAAAGGTAAGAGGATTATCTTAATTGATGATAGTATTGTAAGAGGAACTACTTCTAAAAAATTATTGGACCTTGTAAAAGAAGCGGAACCGGCAGAAATTCACTTTTTAGTAGGTTGTCCACCTGTTATTTCTCCTTGTTTCTATGGTGTAGCTATGGCAACTAAAAAAGAATTGATTGCAGCCAACTATTCTATAGAAGAAATCCAGAATCAACTTGAAATTGATACATTAGGTTATATCGATATTGAAGCTTTAATTGAAGCTATTGGCATGCCTAAAGATGAATTATGCTTAGGATGTATTAATGAAGAGTATCCTACTGAAATCCCAGATGGCCTTGAAGCTGAAACTTATTATAAACCTTAGATATTATGGTTGAATTATTAGCTCCAGCGGGAAATTTTATTTCGCTTCGTGCTGTTTTGGAAAACGGTGCTGATGCAGTTTATTTTGGTCTTGATGATTATAATATGAGGGCCAATGCCAAAAATTTTTCATTAGCTGATTTAAAAGAGGTATCTAAAATAGCTAAAGAGTATGGGGCTAAAACTTATTTATGTACAAACACCATATTAAATGAAAAATTAGCCTGTTCTCTGGATAATAAACTTGAAATCATTGCATCTAGTGAAATTGACGGACTTATTTTATCAGATATTGGATTAATTGAAAATACAGTATCTAATGGCCTTGAAGCCCACATTAGTGTACAACAAAATGTTACTAATTCGTATATGCTGAAAACACTTAAAAAATTAGGTGCGAAAAGAGCAATCCTTTCTCGTGAACTTTCTTTAAGGGAAATCACAGAATTAACTAAAAAATCTCCAATTGAAACAGAAATTTTTGTCCATGGTGCTGTTTGCATGGCAATTTCAGGACGCTGTTTTTTAAGTTATGGTCTTTATGGTAGAAGTGCTAATTGTGGGGACTGTCTGCAACCTTGCCGTAAAAATTGGACATTGACTTATGAAGATGGAGAGGATAATGTTATAAATTTCTCTGATGTTGATGAAGAATCATTTATTATTGCACCTAGTGATGATGGAAGTTATAGAACTAATTTTTTTTCACCTAAAGATATGTGTATGATTGAATATATTCCGGAACTTATGAAAAGTGGTGTTTCTTCATTTAAAATTGAGGGAAGAGCACGTAGTCCAGATTATGGTGCGATGGTTACCGGCATTTACAGGCAAGCCATTGATGGTTATGTTGAAGATCCATTAAACTTTAAAGTTAAAGATGAATGGATGGAAGAACTTGTAATTGTATTTAATCGTGGATTTGACACTAATTTCTACTTTAATACTCCATTTGAGGTTAGTGAAGATAACCAATCAAAGTATATTAAAAAAGACATTGGACAAGTTGTAAATTATTATAATAAAGTTAAAGCAGCAGAGCTTAGAATTTGGGATGATTTGAAAGTAGGTGATAAAATTATCATCCAGGGCAAAACTACTGGTTCAATCACCCATACAATTGATTCCATGCAAGTTGATGGTGAACGTGTTTTGAATGTTAAAAAAAATTCGAATGTAGCGGTTGCTATCCCAACAAAAGTTAGAGAAAATGATTTTGTTTATAAATTAGTTGAGAGGAATGTTGATGATTAAGAAAATAGCTATTTATGGAAAGGGTGGAATTGGAAAAAGTACTACTGTAGCTAATTTATCTGCTGTTTGGGGTAGTGATGATTTGAATTGTCTTGTTATTGGTTGTGACCCGAAAGCAGACACAACACGTACATTACATGGCTCAAGAATTCCAACTGTTGTTCAGACTTTAAAAAATAATAGAAAACCTGAAAGGGATGATCTGGTTTTCAAAGGTTTCAAAGATATTTTGTGTGTTGAAAGTGGAGGTCCGGAACCCGGTGTGGGCTGTGCCGGACGTGGTGTTATTGTTGCTATGAAACGCCTTGAAAATTTAGGTATTTTTGATGAGGATTTGGATGTTGTTATATATGATGTATTAGGTGATGTTGTTTGTGGAGGTTTTTCAGTTCCTCTTCGTGAAAAATATGCTGATGAAGTTTTAATCGTAACATCTGGAGAGTATATGGCATTATATGCTGCAAATAATATTGTGAAAGGGGTTAAAAAACTTAAAGGTAATTTAAGCGGTATAGTTTGCAACTGCAGAAATGTTGAAAATGAAGAGCAAATTGTCAATGACTTTGCTCAAAGGATAGGTACACATGTTATTGGTACTATTCATAGAAGTAATTTGATACAGGATGCTGAATTAGATGCAAAAACTGTTGTTGAAAAATATCCTGAAAGTTCTGAAGCACAAGAATACAGGGACCTTGCTTCAAGTATAATGTCTAATGAAAACATATCAACTCCGGAACCGATGGATGATGAAGAATTCGAATCATTCTTCAAATCATACTTATAGAAAACATGTATTACTCTACTAATTATAATTCCCCGATTGGTGAAATGTTATTTGTAAGCGACGGCGAAGCTATTTGTGGAATCTGGTTCTGCGGTCAAAAATATTTTAAAAATAATATTGATGAAACAATAAAAAAAGATGATTTGGATATTTTTAAAAAACTTAAAAGATGGTTTGATGATTACTTTGATGGCTTAAACCCAAAAATTGATTTTAAGTTAAATCCTCAAGGTAGTGAGTTTAGACAAAAAGTTTGGAAAATATTATGCGAGATTCCTTATGGTGAAACATTAACATATGGCGAAATTGCATCAATGATATCTCCAAACATGTCAGCTCAGGCAGTTGGTGGTGCTGTCGGACATAATCCTATCACTATTTTAATACCCTGCCATCGGGTATTAGGTGCAAATGGCAAATTAACTGGTTATGCTGGTGGTTTGGATAGGAAAATGGAACTGTTGAAGTTAGAAAAAATTTTATAAACTGATAACATGAATTTGCCAATAAACATCATCATTGGTAATGCAATATCATTAATTGCAGGCATCTTTATTCTACTCAGCATGTGGGTTAATGATGAAAAAGAGATGTATAAGAATCAATTTTTAAATGCTTTTATTTTAATGATTTCATCAGTATTCTTTTTTTCCTGGACTGGTGTTGTAACTATGGCAATAGCAGCATCAAGAAATGCAATGGTCTATAAAAATAAATTAACATTTAATTGGACACTACTTTTCATCATAGTTTCTGTAACGGTCGGTTGTTTAGTAAATACAATGGGTATTGTCGGATTATTACCAATTATTGCTTTAGTTCAAATTACATTATCTAATTACTATTCAAAATCGGTTAAATCAATTAAAATAAGTTTCATTGTAAATAGTATAATTTATATAATTTATTTCCTTGCAATATGGGATTTTTCATCAGCAGCTATTGAAAGCATTACTGTAACTGTTGGCTTGATTTCATTATTTAGATTAATTTGTTCTAATGGCAGTATCAAAGTTGGATTATAATGTTTTGTGTTAGTCAATAAACTTTTTCCACATTCCTGTTTGAAGAACACTTTTTTCACTTACTTCTTCTAATTTTAAAAATAATTTCCAAGGCATTGAAACAATTAAATAGTTATTTGGGATGAAATGCTTCATTTTACTACGTCCGGCAAAATCAATTGGACTTAAAACAGGTTTCGGATCATCACTTTCATCTTCTCTAAAAGTAAAACATCCAATAGCTTGGCATCCTGATGCTTGAGGTGTTAAAATATAAGTGTCTTTAAGTCGGAATGAGGTATTTATTTGAATTAATGCAGTTAATTCAATTGGATTAACAGTAAATATTACAGAATCTGGAATTTCACCATCATTCAAATTCTCCAATCCTTTAAAAATCACGTAATCTTCACTATCATAAACAGGTCGGGATTTTATATTTTCTTTTGCAGTTTTAAAATCTGAATAAATTCTCTCGCCATGTTCAAACATTTCACGAGTTGTTTTAGACATATGACTTAACTTTTCCAAATATTTCTCCTTATTTGGTGCTGAATCAACACCGCAAGATAAAAATGATGCTTGAAAATCCATTGCATTTTCATCCCTAAATCCATCTCCCCAACCAAAACCTACAGAAATTCCACCACAGCTAATGTGTTCACGACCAAAACAGGTAGTTATACGTTTAGCTATTGTTTGTGCAACAAAACTCATTACACATCCACCTTTGCCCTGTTTAGGTTCTTTTACATTTTCTGGTTTGGTGTTGCTTTTGATTAAAACAATTGGTGGAAATTTCATTTCCAGTTCTTCTGATATGTTACTTTGCATGATATTTACCTCTGATTAATAGTTATATTCTTTTTAATGATATTGTTTTTGAAAAAACTATAACTTTAAATAGTTCTTATGATAATCTTTAATAAAGAATTTAAGAGGTGATAAATTATGCGTAAGATTACAATGCTCGTATTAATGCTGATTCTCGTTGGCACATTAATTCCAACAGGATTTGCAACAGATTCAAATGTCGTAATAACTTATGGGGAAACTACCTATTCAAATTCAAATTACAAATTTTTTGTTGACAACTTTTTTGTTAACCAGGCAAATGTTGATATTAATAATGTAGGTGTAAAAACAATCACAGCCGATCAGGTGAATCAAGTAGCAAGCGGCATTACAGGAAAATCCTATAATTCAAATCAAATACTGTCTTCAGCACTTGTTGATTTAAATGATAATGAAAATTTAAAAGTAAGTGTTGATAAATCCAAAATCACTACAATCACTGGAGACATGTACATTTCAGCATTAAAATCTGCTGGAATTACAAGCGGCCATGTGTATGTGACAAGTCCTGTTCAAGCAACTGGTGAATCTGCTCTTACAGGAATTATGCATTCTTATGAGGAAGTAACTAATGTTAAAATTCCAGACTCTGTAAAAGAAGCGGCAAATGATGAAATTTACACTCAAGCTGAAATTGTAAATAATTCAGGTGTAAATGCTGATGATTTATCTGATTTAGTAAATCAGGTAAAAGATGAAGTATCCGGTGATAATGTTACTAATCATGATGAAATTGTAAATATTATTAACAATCATGTTGAAAACAATAACATTAACATCACATATAATGATATTGAAAACTTAGCAGATTCCATTGAACAAGTACAAAATGTACAGGGAGATGTAAACAACTACAAAACTCAGGTAAACGAATTTTTAGATGGTAACTCTACCGGTGGGTTTTCCTTAGATGGTTTATTTGACTGGATTAGATCCTTTACAAATGGGATTTAATTCCTAACTTTTTTTTAACAAAATCTATTTATTATCTTAATACTAAATTAATAACAAGGTGTTATTAATGGTTATTAAACATTGTCCAAAATGTGGAAATGATATTGATGATGAAGATATTGAATTTTGCACTGAATGTGGCCATAAATTATCAAATAAGATTATAAAAACTAATTCTAAAGGATTTTTCGATAAGTTAAATGAAAAAACAAGTTTTTCAGTTATTGTATTTTCCTTTATTATTTTTGGCGTATTCTTATTCATTGGTTCAGCAGTATGGTCATCTTTCATGGCTAACGGTTCAATTGATTTTGTTACATATCTGTTATTAGTTATTGTATTTTCAGTATTCTTTGGAGGAATATTTGTTGGATACTTCGGATGTAGGGATGAATCTTATATTATTCCAAATTTCTCAATATATTTGGGAAGTATTTTTTCAGTTATTTTATGTGGAATTGGACTAATATTTACATTTCTAATGGGAGTAATTTCAATATTAAGTTCAATACTTCCATTTGGTTCATCAAACTCAATATCTCAAACTTCAACTCCAAGTTACGCTCCATCTGTTGATTTAAGCTTTATTTTTAAATTAATATTAGTTATTCTTTTAATTCCGGTCACATCTTATATTGGTGTATATTTAGGATACTTTTTAAAGAAGAATATTTAATATTCT
>CAYFRZ010000006.1:23546-33991 GCA_964345675.1 uncultured Methanobrevibacter sp. | reverse complement strand
AAAAAAATATAAAAAAAGAAAAGTTATGCACTTCTCTCAAGTACGAAATCTGCAATATCACTAAGTGCTTGTTTAGATGAAGAATCATCCAAAATTTCAAGTACTTCTTTTGCTTGTTTAACAGATTCTAATGCTAAATTATGAGTATATTCAATAGCCCCACAATTTGTTAAAATATCAATTGCTTCAACTATATCATCATCTGAATTTTCATCATCTTTTAATATTTCAAGTAACCGGCCAGAATCATCACTGATTAAACCTTTAATTGCTATGATAGTCATTTTACCTTTACCAATGTCAGAACCAATTGGTTTTCCTAATGTTTCTTCATCAGAAACTAAATCAAGATAATCATCTTGAATTTGAAAAGCAAGGCCAATTAAACGACCATATTCATACATTGCATTAATAATTTCTTCTGATGCTCCACCCATAATTGCTCCAGCTTTAGTGGCTGCTGCAATTAATGCTCCAGTTTTTTTGAAAATCATTTCCATGTATTCATTTTCATTAACATCGAATCTTTCTTCAAAACCCATATCTAATGCTTGACCTTCACAAATTTTTACACAAGCATCAGCGACAGTAGCTAAAGCTTTGTTATTTTGATCAGAACTAGTTCCTTCATTTCCAATAATAATTTCAAAAGCTTTTGAAAATAATGTATCTCCAGCAAGAATTGCTACATCATCACCCCAAACTTTATGAACTGAAGGCATTCCTCTCCTCATATCATCCTGATCCATAATATCATCATGGATAAGTGAAAATGTATGAATCAATTCAATAGCAGCTGCAGCTTTTAATGCAGATTCACGATTACCTCCAACTGCTTCAGCAACAATTAATGTTAAAGCAGATCTAAGCATTTTACCTCCAGCCCTTGTAAGGTAAACTGATGCTTCTGCAAGATTATTAGGAGTAATAGCTGCCAATTCTTCTTCAATTGTTTTAGTAATATCAGTGGAATAACTTCCAAGTACTTTTTTTACATCACTCATTTACATCCCTCTTTTAACTTTTAAAAACTTGTGCTTGTGCATTTCTTAATATATGAATATCATAACCAATTCTATATCCTTCTTCTTCTGCAAGTTCTGCATAAGCTGCAAGCATGGTTAAGTCTCCGTGTGCTGGTATAATATGTTGTGGTTTCAACATACGTAAGAATTCTCTGTGATCTTCTCTTCCAGCATGTCCAGAAACATGAGCATTAGGATAAATTCTTGCACCTTTTAACTTTAGCCTTCTTTCCATGATATGCCTGTTTGCAGCATTTGTTGGATTTGGAATAATAGGTGCTGAAATAATTACATTATCCCCTTTTTTGATATTGAATGGAGTCCTACCATTAGCAATTCTTGGAAGTAATGCATCAGGTTCACCTTGATGCCCTGTAGTTACAAGTAAATAGTTAGCTCTATCTTCATCAGCCCTCATTAAAGCTTTATTAATTGCTTTAGGGGATCCGTAAATACTTGCATTCTTAGGTAATTTTAATATACCTAATTTTTGTGCAATACCACAGAATCTTTCCATTGACCTGCCAAGGAAAAATATTTCCCTGTGACTTTTTTTAGCAATATCCGCAATAGCTTGTACACGTTCAACATGAGATGAAAATGTTGTAACTATCATACCAGTTTTTTCTTGTAAAGGTCCTCTCATCACATCTTCAAGTATATTACGAGCAATACGTTCTGAATGAGTTTTAACCTCATTATAATTAGTTGAATTAGTTGTTTCAACAATTAAAGCAAGCACTCCTTCCCTACCTAATTCTCTTAATCTCTTGTAATCAGGAGGTGGAGATACTTTTTGATGATTATCAAATTTAAAGTCCAATGCATAAACAACAATTCCTTCCGGAGTATGTAAAACCGGAAATACTGCTTGTGGAATACTGTGAGTTGATTGGACAAATTCTAAAGTAATATCTTTTGAAAGTTTTAATTTGCTTCCAGCATTTAAAGGTCTAATAGGATTATTTACTTTGAATTTACGTTCTCCTTTAATTTGTTTTTCAATTAAAGCAGCAGTATATGGAGTTCCAATTAATGGTGCATCATATCTATGTGCTAATTTAGCAACAGCACCAATGTGGTCTAAGTGACCATGTGAAAAGATTATTCCTTTAACTTTTCCATCTACATCTTTCATTAATGTATCATCGGGAATAACTCCTCTTTCGATTAAATCTAAACTATGCATTCTATCGATATCTGTATCTTCATGCATACTAATTCTGTCCAAATGGATACCCATGTCAAAAATGATGACATCCTCACCAATTTTGACAGCAGTCATGTTCTTCCCAACTTCTTGATATCCACCAATAGCGATTACTTCAACGCTCATGTTTTATCTCCTTGAATAATTTTTTGTGTTAATACCTCTTTCATTAAGCCACTCTCTTGTTTTTCCATTAATAACTAAATTAGCTTCTTTTAATTCTTCAATATTGCTAGCTCCCACTAAAAACATTGCTATTCTTAATGAATCATTGAATCTAGAAATGAATTTGTTTAATTGTTCTTGTGAAGTAGAATTTTTTAAGAATGGTAATGCCATACCAACAGCATCTGCTCCAAGAGCAATTGCTTTTGCTGCTTCAAGACCACTACGAATTCCACCAGATGAAATTACCGGAACATTAACAGAATTAGTAACTTCCACAGTACTAATTGCAGTTGGAATTCCCCAATCCCAAAATGTTTCACCCAAATATCTATCTTCAGCCCTGTATGTTTCAACAGCAGCCCAACTAGTTCCACCAGCACCTTCAATGTCAATGAAATCAACACCTACATCAACTAATGCTTTTGCTGATTCTGCAGATATACCGCATCCAGTTTCTTTTGCAACAATAGGAATGTTAACCGAACTTGTAATTTGATTAATTAAATCAAGATACCCTTTTGCATCCAAATCACCCTCAGGTTGTATTGATTCTTGAAGAGGGTTTAGATGAATTGCCAAGATATCTGCATCCAACATTTCAACAGCTTTTTCGGCTAAATTTAATTGAGGTGCACCAATATTACCAACAAGTAAACAATTAGGAGCATTCTCACGAACAACAGTGTATGTATCCTCAAGATCAGGATGTTCACATGCAGCTCTTTGAGATCCAACACCCAGTGCAATATTATTATTTTCAGCTGAAATAGCTAATTGTTTATTAATTTCTTTTGCAGCAGGGTGTCCTCCAGTAATAGCTGTAATAAATAAAGGTGAGTCTAATTTTTTACCAAAAGTAGAAGTAGACAAGTCAATTTCTTGTTTGTCAATTTCCGGCAAAACATTATGGATTAATTCAACATCTTCAAAACCAGTAGTTTTATTCTTAAATGAAACATCATAATTTTCACAAATTAATAAATGCTCTAATTTCCTATCTGAAATCATGTTAATTTCCCCTTGAAATCAAAGTTCCCTTCACATTTTCATTTTCTAATACTTTAAAAATATTATTTTCAACTTCAGCATTTATTATTTTAGATTCAATTCCTAAATCTGCCAAATATAATAGTTCTTTAATTTTCCCAATCATTCCACCAGTGACATCTATATTTGTGGTCCCTTCTAATGTATCTAAATCTTCAAGTGACGAGAATTTCTCAAAAAATACAACATCATCATGAGTTTTTGGGTTTTTATTATACACGCCATCGACATCAGTTCCAAGAATTACCTTATCAGGGTTTAAATTCAATGCTAAGTATTGAATTAATTGATCACCAGAAATAACACAAATTTCCAATTCATCATCTAATACAACATCACCATAAATTACCGGAATGAATCCTTTTTTTAAATAATTTTTAAATGAATCCAAGTTACCATGAGTTATTCTTTTATTAGTTGCTGTCATAAAACTGGAAGCAGGAATTGCAACAACCGGCAAACCTTGTTCAATGAATGCATCACAAACATGCATATTTAATTTTTTAACAGCATTCTGAGTTTCACAAAACCCAATTCTTTTTCTTGGATACTCAGACTTATCAAATAATTCACCAATTTTATATTTTTTAGCAGGAGGATGCCCAAATGATCCAGCACCATGGACAATAATTAACTCTTTTGCAGAATTATCTAACGAAGATTTAATTTCAAAAGCAATTCTTTTAAGACTTTTAAAATTAACTTCACTCCTAGAAGAATCTTTATTAGTTAAACTACTTCCACCAATTTTTAAAATAATCATGAAATCACTTATAAACCCTTGAAGAGACTCCTCTTCTAGTAAATCTAACTTTTAAAATATTATCATCACGAGCAATAGCATTTGCAACATCGTCAACTTTCCCAGGACAAAGTGCAATAATACTTCCTCCACCACCAGCACCAGTAGTTTTAGAACCTATAGCTCCTGCTTCTCTTGCATTATACACCATACGAGATAATTCTAATGTATTGACACCAATAACATCTAAAAAACCATGATTAATATTCATCAATTCCCCAACCTTATTATAATCCTTTTTCAAAATAGCTTGTTTTGCATAATTAGTTAAATTACCCATTGCAGTAATTACAGGATTTATAATTTTTGGATTCCTATTCTTTAAATTTTTAACATCTTTAACCATTTTTCCAGTATTTCCATGTTTAGTAGTGTAACCTACAACCAAAGGAGCATTAAAGTTTACTTTAAAATGTTCAACCTTTTTATTTCTAGATAAATAAACCAGCCCACCATAAGTAGATACCAATGTGTCAAGAGGACTAGCCACACCTTGAACAGCTTGCTCCACCATATGGGCATCGTGTGCTAAAGATTTTTTATTAAAACGAATATTATGATATCTATATAATGCAGCAAGTGTAGCTACAGTAACTGCTGCTGATGAACCAAGCCCTGAACCAATAGGGACATTTGACGATAAAGTTATGTCGATTGGAGAGTGGTCATGTGCTCTGTAAAGAGATTCTAGAATATATCTAATAATACCTGGTTTTCCTTTTGTTAAAATATATTTTTTCTGTTTTGAAAGTAATTTAGCCTCAAAACCTATATCTGGAGCTCTAAACATAGATTTATTAGATTCTGACTCTTTAATAGTAATATAAGCCCTTTTATTAACTGCCCCTGCAATTGCAGGTTCACCATAAACAACTGAATGTTCACCGAACAAAATAGTTTTTGCTGGAGCAGAAGCTTTTGCAATCATAATAAACACCTTATTTAAAAACTCCTGAAGCATATCCCACAACAGAGCTAAAATCACCAGTGACGTCGCCACTAGTTTGATATGCTAATATTTCACAAGATTTCTTCCCACATCTCTTAGAAATTGAAATATTGGCCATTACAGGACCATAACCACACATGGTAATATTATATTGTACAACTTCTTCAAATAATTTAAATTCATTCATTTCCTCAATATCTTCCAAAACAAAACCATCAACTTTATTCGCTTTTTCCTGATTGTTAAAATGAGATAAATCAGTACTTGCAATAACACAATAAGATTTAGATAATTTATTTCCAGCTTCAAAAATAGCATTAGCTAAATCATTTGAAGTGGAAAAAGTTTGTGTTCCCATCGTAATTGGAACTATTTTAAAATCAGAAGAAAAATATTGAAGGAAAGGTAGTTGAACTTCAATACTATGTTCATGAACATGAGCATGAAAATCCGAACTTGCAATATCCGAAATAGAAATGATTTCATTAGCAAATTCATTATCAACTTCAACATTTCCTAAAGGTGTTATCCATTCACCTTCATTAAAAACAGAAATTTCACTACCAAAACCTGTGTGATTTGGACCTATAATAATAAAAACTTCAGGAAAACCATTTTTAACAATGCTACAATAGCTATGAGAAGCTATTGCACCAGAATATTGATAACCTGCATGAGGAACCATAACATTGATAGGATAATCTTTACCATCGAATTTATTTAATTCAGGTATAAAACCAATGCCTGATTCATCTGAAAAACAACTTTCAATAAGTTTTTTTAGATTTTCAGCATCATTTGGATAAAATGATCCAGCTACAGCAGGTTGTCTTAACATTTAACTCACTTAAAATTTAAGTTCAAAGTCAGAGGAATCAATATCTAAGTCCCCGTCTTCAGGAATATCTCCTCTTTCTCTTAAAATTTGTCTTGCAAGTAACCAGTATACTAAAGCAATAGCTTTTCTACCTTTGTTGTTAACAGGTACTGCAATATCAACAAAACTGAGTAAGTTCTCAGTATCACATAATCCAACAACGAGAATACCATTTTGTTTGGATTCTAAAACTGCTTGTGCATCAGATCTTGGGTCAGTTACAACAATGACCTTTGGTTCAATAAATTTAGCATAATTTGGATTAGTTAAAGTACCTGGAATAAATCTACCAGGGATAGTTTTTGCACCTGTAATTTCTCCGAATTTTTTAACAGGAGCCTGACCATATTGTCTAGTAGCTACTACTAAAATGTCTTCCGGATCATATTTTGCTAAAAGTTTTGCGATTTGTCTGATTCTTTCATCAGTTTTTTGAATATCTAATACGTATAAACCATCAGATCTTACTCTGAATATATATTTTTCCATATCACTGGTTTTTTGTTGAGTACCAATATGTAAACCAGCTGCTAAGTAATTATCTAAATCAATTAAAAGTTCATCATTTGCCATTTTATCACCTATTTAAAAATCATCTTCAATTTTAACACAATCATTTGGACATACGTCCATACATACTTCACAATAACTACATTCTGCAGGATCGACAATTTCAATTTTGTCTCCTTTAAGAACTAATACTTCCATAGGACAGACGTCAGAACATTCTGCACAGTCTGCACCATCACATTTATCATAATCAATAGTTACTTTAGCCATAATTATTTCTCCCCAAAACTATTTTTAAAATTTAATCATAGTTGGATTTGGAAGTTCCTCTTCAATACGAATTAGTTCATTTAATTTAGCTATCCTTTCCCCGCCAATAGCTCCAGTTTTAATCATTGGAGATGAAAAACCAACTGCTAAATGAGCAATAGTTTCATCAGTAGTTTCACCAGATCTATGAGAAACAACAGGGACAATATTATTTTCTTTAGCTAATTTGACAGTAGCATAAGTTTCAGATAAGGAACCAATTTGATTTGGTTTAATAATGATAGCGTTTGCAGCTTTCATTTCAATGCCTTTAGCCAATAACTCTTTATTTGTTACAAATAAATCATCACCACAAATAAGGCATTTATCTCCAACTTTTGCAGTCAATTGAGAAAATCCTCCAAAGTCAGATTCATCAAATGGATCTTCCACATAAAACATATTGTAAGTATCAATAATATCTTTTACGAAATCAATTTGATCTCCGGTATCTCTTTTAATACCATCTTGAGCATAAATATATTTCTGCTCATCTGCATTCCATAATTCGGATGCAGCCATATCAAGTGAAGGTCTAATTTCAATACCCAATTCATCCCCTACTTCTTCACAAGCCTGAACTTGAATTTCTAAAGCAGAATCATTTGAAATGTTAGGTACCCATCCACCTTCATCACCTTTACCACCAGTAAAGTTTGAATCTTTAGTTTGAATTAACTCCTTTAATCTTTTATGAACAGAAGCATTTGCAAAAATGGCATCACCAACATTAGTAGCTCCTACAGGAACAACTAAAAATTCTTGAATATCAGGTGCATTAATACCTGCATGTGCTCCACCATTCATCATATTTCCTAAAGGAAAAGGCAATTCATTTACTAAGTTCCCACCAATGTATTTATATAATGGCATGTTATAAGATGCAGCTGCAGCTTTAGCTAATGCCATTGAGATAGCAACAGTAGTATTACCACCAATAGCAGATAAATTATCAGTTCCATCAACTTCTTTTAATACTTCATCAATGGTTGCTAAATCTTCAGCATCCATCCCAATGAGTTCAGAAGCGATTAAATCTTCCATTTCACTAACAACTTCATCAATTCCACCTTCAGGATATGGTACTACTTCACGTGAACCAGTACTTGCCCCACTAGGCGCAGCAGCTCTACCCTTACTATTCCAAGTAATTACATCTACTTCAATAGTAGGATTTCCTCTGCTGTCCAAAATCTTTCGAACTTGGACATCTTCTATTATACTAACCAAAAAAAACACCTCAGTGCCAATTAATTTATTACCAATTAACCTATATTCCGAAAAAAATCAGTAAGTCAATTTATAGAATTATATTGGTATTTTTTATTTTTTTAAATAATAAATATTAGGAATAAATAGATGGACTATTTATTCATATCTAATAACATCTAATGGTAAAACTCCAGCTTTGAGTTCTTCGTAAGCTATATCAATAGGATCTAAAGAATCCTTAATTTCAACTAAAGGTTTAGCGCCCATAGATATTTGAATTGCTCTAGCTCCGAGAAGTCTAGCTCTCTCAAACCTTGTTAATTTTTTTTCAACATCCATGAATATTACTTCCATTTTTAGGCATATATTTTACCAAGATTATATTTTTATTAAAAAATATCCCTACACATGTAAAATTATTCCCATGTTTCCACATGCGAAATCAACATTCGTCTACAACAATATCTAGTTAAACCTAAATCATCTAAAACATCTTTAGATTTTTCACCCGCAGCCACTCTTTTATTATATTCATCAAAAACTGCAGATACAGGTTTTCCACAACTTAAACATCTAATAGGAATCATTTACATCATCTTTTTAATTTAAATAAAATATAAAAGTACAGAAAGAATTATCTGTAACTTTTTTGTTTACGAGCTCTTGCACCAGGACCGCCGTATTTTTTAGGTTCGGAACGTCTTGGGTCACCAACTAACATAGTTCTGTCATATTGAGTGAATTTTTCTTTTAAATCCATATCTTGTGACCATTGAACAAGTCCTTTTGCAATAACCATACGTGCAGCT
The DNA here is from genome assembly GCA_964345675.1 of uncultured Methanobrevibacter sp. Lineage (GTDB taxonomy): Archaea > Methanobacteriota > Methanobacteria > Methanobacteriales > Methanobacteriaceae > Methanocatella. The sequence goes on along the minus strand of CAYFRZ010000006.1, from coordinate 25,073 downwards.
TCCGCTTGACCCATTACTCCTCCACCAATAACATGAATATTAATATCCACTTCATTAGCTAAGTCGCCAGCTAAGGTTAATGGTTCTTGTAATTTTAAGTTAGCAAGCTCTGGAGAATAAAGTTCTAAAGGAACTCTGTTAATTCTAACTTTACCAGTTCCTTCACGAACAGTACCTCTTGCGATAGCTGTTTTACGTTTTCCACTAGTATGAATAACTTTAACCATAATTACACATCCATCTATCTAAAAGGTAGCTCCTAAAAGTTTGGAGATTTCTCCTAATTCGATACCTTTTTTAATGTTTTTGTATTCTGCTTCAGGAACTGCAGTAAGTTCTGCATCAGCATATTCTGCAGGTATACCCACAAATGCTTTTAATCCTTTGAATGCAGTTTTACCTTTAGATTTTTTGAAAGGTAACATACCTCTTACAGTTCTTCTAAATATATCATCTGATCTTCTAGGATATTTAGGACCTAAATCACGAGGGTTAGAAATACTTGCCCTGTCAACTCTTTGTTTGTATTTAGCATAAGCCCAATCCTTATTACCAGTTAACATAATTTTTTCAGCATTAATAATAATTACTTCTTCGCCTTCTAAAAGATTTTTACTAGTTACACTAGCTAATCTTCCTAAAACGCATCCTTCTCCGTCAATAATCATAATAACACCTATTCCATAATCCTAATGTTTGATCCTTTAGGATTAGATTCGATTATTTCATCAATAGCGATGCATTCTCCACCAACACTTTCAATTTTTTCCTGTGCTTTAGCTGAGAATTTTAATGCTACAACATCTACTTTTTCTGTTAAATTACCATTTGATAAAACTTTACCCGGTACTAAAATAGTTTCACCAACTTCAGCATGTCTTGCAATATCAGACAAATTTACTTCAGCGGTTCTTCTATTAGACCTCTCAAGTCTTTGTGCAACATCTTTCCAAATAGCTACATCTTCATTTCTTGATTGTTCATAAAGTTTATTAATAAGTTCAATAAGGTTAGGATTAGTTTTTATAATCTTTTTAGCCATTATTTACTTCCTCCTTTTTCACTAAATCTGATAAACTTATCTGCTTTTTCACCTAATACTTCACAAGCTTTTAATAAAACTTCTTTAGGAGGCATTGATCCATCAGTTTCTATTCTAAATATGAAATCATTTTCATGATACCCTACATTAATGTATCCATTAGTTGAAGCTCTTACACAACTTTTACACATGACACAGTTCTCAATGTCTAAAATCTTAATCTTTTTAGATCGTTTATCAGATTTTAAAACACCTCTAGGACATGCAGATGCACAATCATAATCAATTTCCAAATCATCATTAAAAGTGATTTTAGGATATTGCTTGTAAGCACAAACAGTAGTTGGCATCCATTTTGCATGATCTTTCCCATATCCAACTTTTGCAACAGCTTCTATATTGAGCTTTTCATTATCTTTAAGCTTTACTAAAGGAATGGTATCATATACTGGTTTAATTTTTGAGTTTGAAGATATTAAATCCTT
>CAYFRZ010000006.1:20894-23446 GCA_964345675.1 uncultured Methanobrevibacter sp. | reverse complement strand
AAGGAATGGTATCATATACTGGTTTAATTTTTGAGTTTGAAGATATTAAATCCTTTGAATAAACTACTTTAGGTCCTTCTTCATCTAAATTGAACATGATTCCATTAGAATACTCTTCCCAATCATCATCTTCAGGTAAAGATAATCCTTCAAGAGCATCAAGATCAGAAACTAAAGGAGTTAAACCAAGCCTATGAGCAAGTACCTCATTAAACATAGCGGAATCATTTCTAATAATATTTACATCTTCGATAGCTATTTTAGGTACATTAACCATAGCACATCTTCTAATTGCATTAACAAAAGGTACTTCTGCATCACGAACAATGAATACAATTTCATCATCCTTTTGACTTTTAACTTCTATCTCCATATTAAACCCTTCCATCTAAACTCTTCTTCCTCTTTTACCACCAGGTCTTCCAGTACCATCGTGAGGAATTGGAGTAATATCTTCAATTTTACCTATTTTAATTCCAGCTCTTGCTAAAGCACGAATAGTAGCTTGTGCACCAGGACCTGGACTTCTAGGTCCATTTCCACCAGGAGCTCTTACTTTAATATGTAAACCAACAAATCCTTTTTCTTTTGCATCATCAGCAATTCTAGTTGCTGCAGCCATAGCTGCGAAAGGTGAAGCTTGTTGTCTGTCTGCACGTACAACTTTTCCACCAGACCATTGGGAAATAGTTTCAGCACCAGTAATGTCTGTTACAGTAATAATAGTGTTATTGAATGATGAGTAAATATTAGCTATACCCCATTTTTCATCTTTTGCCATAATTACACCCTCTATTCCTCAGTATTAACTTTATCAGCTTTACCATTGTTGTACTCTTCAATTTGTTTAGCTACAGGTGAAGAACGGTAAAATCCTATATCATCTTCTTGGCCTTTTAAAACTACATAACTTGGTGAGTTAATTTTTTTACCATTTAAAGCTATGTGTCCATGTACAACAAACATTCTTGCTTCTTTAGGAGTACGAGCTAAACCTTTATTGAATACAATGGTTTGTAGTCTTCTTCTTAAAATATCTTCTACATTTAAATCTAAGATTTCTTCAAGAGCAGCGCCTTCAGGCAAAATACCAGTTCTAGCTAAGTGTCCTAATAATTCTAATTTTTCTTCTTGCATTTGATCAGTGGAAAAACCAAGTAAGTATCTTGCTTCCCTACTGTATCTTCTGACTAAAGTATCAGCTTTCCAAATTTCTTTTTTATTTTTTAAACCGTATTTAGTCATTAATTTATTTTCATTTTTAATTCTTTCCGCATTCCAAGGATGTGGTGGTGTATTATACTTTTTCCTTGATTTTCTAGGTTGTCCCATTAAAACATCTCCTTTATAAAATTGAATTTAAAATATTAAATTTCTTAAAAAAAAGTCCCATGTCTAACCGCGTGAACGTTTTACACCAACTGAAGAACTTTTTCTGAAAGTAGACTTGGTTCTTTGACCTCTAACAGGTAAACCAACTTCATGTCTTCTACCTTTGTAACTTCTGGTCTTTTTCATTCTGTTTAAATCATCCCTTAAAGTCATGTCAAGATCAGATTCAATTAAGTGAATATCGTCACCAGTTTCATAGTCTTCCCTGCGGTTTAACATCCATCTAGGAATATCAAATTTTTGAGGGTTTTCTAAAATTTCTTCAATTCTTAAAACATCTTCGTCAGCGATGTATCCAATTTTAGCATCTAAATCTAAGTCCAAAGTACGACACATAGTTTTAGATAAAGAGATTCCTACACCTTTAATTTCAGTTAAAGCTTGTTCAATGGTCTTATTACCATTTACGTCCTTTCTTGAAATACGCACTAAATGCTTAAAATCGTCTTCCATTAAATAACCTCCATTTATAGAGCGAACCTACGAGACGTGAATTATAGATTCGAATGTTTTGATTAACAAAACACAGTTCTTTCAACAGTATAAACTTAGTCAAAAAACTAAGAGTACAAAAATATCAGTCTAACAAGTATTTTATAAAGTTAAAAAAATATAGTTAAAAACTAATAAACGCCGAGACTGGGATTTGAACCCAGGAGGGCTGAACGCCCACGAGATTTCCAGTCTCGCGCCTTACCAGGCTAGACTATCTCGGCATAAAATAGTTAGCATAATACTTGCAAATCACATTGTCTAGAATAATATGATAAAATAATATATTTATCTTCACATATATAAATGTATTGATTATGACATTGATTTTAAAAAAATATTATTTATTAATATTAATTAAGAATATTCTCATTAATAAATATTTAACAAAAATACAATTACATTAATCCAATTGTAACTCAAAAAAAATGAATATGAAGAAATCAAAAAAATCTGTTTTTAGGTTTTAAAACATATAATGAATCATTATAAATTTTAAACTTTTACAAGTATGCTATTGGGACAAATAATTAAAATTCAACTAAAAATAGAATTATTTTAATATTCATGTTAAATCTAATTTTAATTAAAAAACATCAAATCATCACCATATTATGAATTAATACTTAAGAATTCAAAGAAAAATAAGAACATATTAATATCCTAAG
>CAYFRZ010000006.1:12300-20794 GCA_964345675.1 uncultured Methanobrevibacter sp. | reverse complement strand
TATGAATTAATACTTAAGAATTCAAAGAAAAATAAGAACATATTAATATCCTAAGGATAAATAATAAGAATTAAGTGATAATATGGACATTATACAAATAATAGTAATAATAATTGTAGTCATATTTATTATAGCTACATTAATCCACATGTACAATAATCTTGTTGGACTTAGAAATCGTGTAAAAAACAGTTATGCACAAATAGATGTTCAACTTAAAAGAAGAAATGATTTAATACCAAATCTTGTTGAAACCGTTAAAGGTTATGCTGCTCATGAAAAAGGAGTTCTTGAAGAAGTAACTAAAGCTAGAAGTAGTGTTATGAATGCTTCATCAATTAAAGAAACAAGTGTTGCAGATAACCAATTGACAGGTGCATTAAAAACACTTTTTGCAGTTGCTGAAAATTACCCTGATTTAAAGGCTAATAGTAATTTCCAACAATTACAAAATGAATTAAGTGAAACTGAAGATAAAATTGCTTATGCAAGACAATTCTATAATGATGTTGTTTTAAAATATAATAATGCATGTCAACAATTCCCAAGTAATATGCTTGCAAAAATATTTGGTTATAAACCTGAAGAATACTTTGAAGCTCCTGAAGCAGAAAGGATGGTTCCTGAAGTAAAATTTTAGATGTGAGGGATTATATGAATATTAAAAAAACATTTGGTATAATCTTACTTTTTTTAGTATTATTTTCAACAATTACATTAGTATCAGCAGATGATGATAGAAGTTATTCTATAAATCAAGCCATAATTGGATTAACCGTTGAAAATAATGGTCTACTACATGTAGAAGAACAGTATGATTATTCATTTGACGGATCTTTTAACGGAGTTTACAGAGATATACCTCTAAAATCTGGAGAAAGTATTGATAATATTAAGATAGAAACTAAAGGTGCATATTCAGTTTATGAAGAAAGTGAAGATGATGGATATAAACATTTGAAGATTTATTTATATTCTGATGAAGCACATACAAAAGGCATTAAAGACTGTGATGTAACTGTTAGTATTAGTTATGATATGAAAGGAGTAGTAACTCTTTTTAATGATATTGGTGGACTACAATACAAACTTTGGGGTGAAGAATGGGATGTTCCAGCTAACAAACTAAAAGCAACAATAAATTTACCGGGAGATAGTGGAAATGAATACTATTTACATCCACAAGAATATAATGATACTTCATCATTAAATAAAAATACAATTACAACTGAAAGTTCATATGTCCCTAAAGGAGATTATTATGAAGTTACTGTTTTAATGCCTTTAGACGATTTTAATGATGCGCCTAATGCAAAACATGTGAATAAAGATGGCCGCGAGATGATAATGAAAAACTTTAAAGACAGTGTAAATGGACGTAACTTCTGGAATACAACCTTTATGCTATTAGGATTATTATCAATATTAAGTCCTATTGGTGCAATATATACCTATTTAAAATATGGCAGAGAACCTAAAGTAAATTATGATGGGATTTATGAAAGAGACTTGCCAACAAATGATCCGCCAGAACTGGTTAATGCATTTATCGAAAATAAAATGAGCATTGGAAACCCAAATATGAAAGGTTTCGAAGCTTCAATAATGAATATTATAGAGAAAAAAGCTATTAATTTAAATGTTCAAGAAGACATTAATACTGAAACAAAAGATTTAATTTTAACATTTAATAGTAAAGAAAAATTAAGTGCAAATGAACAAATAGTATTTGATACTTTACAACATTTCTCAACAGACAACATATTGAATCTTTCAAAACTTAATAACCAATTATCATCAGAAACTAATGGTAAATGGTTTATGGAAAAATTTGATGAATGGAAAACATCAGTGAAAAATGAAATTGAACTATCCAAATACTTTGATGATAAAGGTTCTACAATAATCACAGGCATTGGATTGATTGGTATTGTATTTGCTACATTAATACTTATTCTTGGATTTGTGACCGATCTTAGTGGAGGATTATATGCAATAGCCGGAGGAATATTTTTAATAATCTTTTCAATCGTGCTTCTTAAACTCGATGATGATATTTTTGGAAGATGGACTGAAGAAGGTAGAGTTTACTATCTAAAATGGGAAAACTTAAAGAAATTCTTAAAGGACAATAGTTTAATTAAAGAACACCCTCCAGAATCAATGATAATTTGGAAAAAATACCTGATTTATGGAGCTGCACTTGGAGTAGCAGATAAGGTTTATGAATCAATGAAACTACAAATACCAAACATATCAGATTATGAGGATGACATATTTATGTATCATTATTATGGAGGATATGCTATGATGAATACTGCATTTGCAACTGGTGAAATTTCAGCAAATCCATCTGATTCAAGTGGATTCGGTAGTGTCGGCGGAGGATCCGGTGGTGGAGGTGGAGGAGCATTCTAGCTTTTCCATTTCTTTTTCTTTTTTTTGAAAGCTAATTTAAATTATAAGAATAAAACACAATTATTTTCCAATATTAGAATCATAATATTATAAAAACAATTGATAAGCTAATTTTAACTCCATTAATTATCCGCTAATCTGAATAAAGTTATCATATAGATGAATCCTAATATTAATAACCGTTGAAATAAAAAAAAGAATAACTCTAAAAGTTAATTTCAAAGAAATATTTTTAAAATATTTCACTTAAACATTTTTTCAAGATTATCAAAAAAAATGTAAAAAATTTATTTCCAAAATCTTGGATAAGTACCAGGTTTCATAAATACTTTAGAAACATTAATCGCAAAACCTGAATCAGATTCTAAAATTTCTTTAGAAGTTAATAAAGAAGCACCTGCACCAACTAATTCCCCTTTAATTGTTTCAATTGCTACAATATCATTTTTTTGAATATTATCTGCAAGTTCTGCAATACCGCCACATGCAAGATTTGCACCATGACAAATTGCATCAACTGCTGAATCTTTAACAATTATTTTGGGCAAATAGTCTGCAGCTCTTTCCATTGGTAGGATAGCTTTACGCAAGAATGATTCATCCCCATCTTCAATATAGAAATGATATGCATCAGTAACATCCTGCAAGGTTACTAAATTATTTTTTTCATTAAATGAACCTACTTGTGTTCTTCGAAGTTCAGCCATATGTGCTCCAACACCTAAAGCTTCACCAATATTATGACAGTAAGTTCTAACATAAGTTCCAGCTTCACAACCAATCCTAAATAAAACATCACGCCCATCTATTTCATAAATAGTAGCATAATAAACATTCCGAGTTCTTAATTCACGTTTTACAGCAGATTTTACAGGAGGAAGTTGAAATATTTTACCAGTGAATTCTGAAAAAACTTCACGGATTCTATTTTCTGGAACATCCTGATGAAATGTTAATAAACAAACATATTCCTTTGGAGCTGTCAAAAGTAGTTGAATCGCCCTTGTTGCATCATCCAAACCAACTGGTAAAATTCCAGTTACTTTAGGATCTAAAGTTCCACCATGCCCAGACTTTTCTAATGGTAAAATTCTTTTAACCCAAGAATCAATTTCATGAGAAGTTGGACCAGATGGTTTATCTAAATTAATCACACCTTTAGAGATATATTCAGAAATTTCCCTCTCTTCAGGCTTACATCCAAACTCCGGAGAAGTAAAACTTTTAGACTTAGTAACCATGTCAAATTTCATGAAAAAAACCTTAATAGTTAAATAAAAAAAGATATGAATAAATTTAATTATTCATTTTAAATTTATAAATCAGCTAAAGCTGCTTTGATAGATTCTGCATCACCAGAAACATCGATAGAATCAGCAGTTGGTTCTAAATGAGAGATATTACATCTTCTATTTTTTACAGATTCACCAATTACTTCTACAAAGTTTTCATCGATAATTTCAACGATTGCACATTTTTCACCTGCTTCTCTACCAGCAGTTTTAACACATACTCTACCTACTTCGATTGATGCCATTTATATCACCTTTAATGTTGTTGTAATGATTTCTGATATGCTTTCTGGATTAAAGCTATCAGTATTTATAATTAAATCATAGATATCCATATTATTAATATCAATATTATGAATTTCTTTGTATCTTAAAGCTTCGCTTTCTTCACGAACAATAATTTCGTTTTTAGCTATATCTACAGATTTATCTTCTCGTTGAGCTATTCTTTTAGATCGAACATCAAATGGAGTCATTAAACAAATCCTTAAATCAGCATTTTCAACAAAAAATGCAGATAATCTTCCTTCGAGTATTAAATTATCTGAAGACTTAGCTTTATCAGCTTGACGCTTGTCAATTTCTTTATCAATTTCATCATTACCTTCAGCAAATTCACTGAACTCTAGAATACTCATACCTCTTTCAGCAGCCATTTCTCTAAAGATAAAACCTGCAGAAATATAAGGAACATCTAATTTTTCACTTAGCACTTCAGCAAGCGTAGTTGTTCCAGTTCCAGCTAATCCACCGATTGTAATTATCATTATTTTCTAGCCTCGTTTTTGAAATGTTTACGAGCACAAGCTGAGCATAAGTACCCACCATATGGACGGCTAGGCCTTTTAGCTGTTTTTGATAATTTTCTAATTTCATATGGACGTCCACGAGGAACACCATGTAATACTGCACCACATTCAGCACAAACATGCTTAGATGGTTTTTTCTTTTTGTATCTTAAAACATTTTCTCCGCCGGGAGTGTTTTTATGAATTCTTTTATATGATCTTGATCTAAACCTATTAGCAGGCATTTAATCACCTATAATAATTTTTAATAATTTAATAATTGTGTAATAGCGTATTCAAAATAGAATACTATAATGTATATTCATCATTATTAATAAAGGTATAGTTTTTAGGGTAATTTAGAACCCTTGTTTGAATCCAAGGAATTTTCTTAATATTTGACTCATACCAAAAGTACAAATCATATACCATAATAACCAACCAATTCCATATGGAATAGTAGCTTGACCACCATAGAACATACTACCAATTACATGCCAAAGAGGAGTTAAAGTAATCCAATAGACAGTAGTTGGCAATATAACAACCAAATCATGAATTGCAGATGCTCTCATCCAGAAGAATATTAAAATGATTGGAACAAAAGTAACAATCATTGGTTTGAATTGTTCTGACATCATTGCAGTATTCTCTTTCATCATTTCAGTTTGTCTAGATTGAAGTTCAGCAACTTTTTTACCGTCACCTCTTTTTTGAGCATCTCTAAGTTCTTTATTGAACTCTTTCATTTTTGCTTGTTTTTCATTTAATGCATCTTGGTCAACTAAATATTTATTAGCAATAGTTGTAATTAAAGATACAATGAATGCAATAATTAATACAGTTAAAACTGGATTATTTGGATTAGGATCCAAAGCAAGAATTGGATTGAAAATAGCATTCAAAACATTGTAAACCATTTCCATAATATCAAACATAATATACCTCAATAATAATTTATAAATTTAAAACATCCACTAATTTTAAAACAGAAGAATCTAAATGGTTATCATGATTTTCAACTATTTTAACAGTAGCGCCTGTTAAAGTTGCATAAGCCATAGAAGTTGCTCTGTTCATTTCTTGATGTAATTGAATTTCTTTAACTTTTTGAATATCCCTTTGACGAGAATCATCATTCAATCTTCTGTAAATAATTTCATCAGCATTAGCTTCAATTAAAATAAAAAGATCAGGTTGTAATTGTTCTAAAACCCAATTTGGAAGACCTGGTAAAAATCCCGCTGGTGTGTTAATAGTACAATGAGTATCAACAATAACATTGTCATTTTCAGATCTTTGTTTAATTTCTTTTGCTGCTTTAGCTTGAATTTCTTTTTGTGTTTCAGCTGGTAATTTTCTTAAAGAATCCCTATCCTCAACAATATTTTCATTAATTGCAATTTCAGTCATTATGTCACCATAATTTAAATGTACATAATCAACTTGTTCTAAAGCTTTATTAAGTAATGTTGTACTTCCAGAACCAGGAATACCAGTTAATACTACTAATTTCAATTTAATCCCCCACATATTGTTAAAAGAAAAAAAGGAGAATAATTAATCTCCTCCTAAAACTTTCCTAAGAACAGGATTTGCAGACATGAGTTGTTCTTGAGCCATTTCTTCATAAAGTTTATGAAGAATACCTACAGTAAGCAAAACACCAGTACCTCCACCTAAAGCACCAGTTAAATCTGCAAGGAAAGCAATGAGACCTACATAAATACCACTAATAATAGTAAGTGCAGGAATATATTTTTTCAAAATTTTATATAATTGACGTTTACTACTTCTAAATCCTGGTATCTGAATACCTGATTTATGAAGTTGCTCAGAAATCTTTTTAGCATTTAATCCACTGATTTCCACCCACAAATATGAGAATAACATACAACAAGCAATGAAGAATATTGCATATACAAGAACATGAACTGGTTCTGTAATAAACATAGTTAAGTTAGGTGTGGACAATAACCAAGCAATACCATCAACAGCTTTACCATTTTGAAGGTGTCCTAAAATTGGAAAACCGATTTTTTGGAAAACATTTGCAAATAACGTAACATTTACAAGTAATGCACTTGTTAAAATTACAGGCATGTTACTTGAGTAAACAAATTTTAATGGATATTTACCAACAGAGCCTCTAATTCTACCATGACCTTTAACTTGACCATGAGAAATAGGAATTTCTACTTTCATAGCCTCACCATATAAAACAACTATAAATACAATAATAGTTGCAATTAATGGAACTAATATTGAAAAGTCAAAAGTACCACCAGCAGCAAGTTGAATAAATTTAGGAATAATACCTGCTAACAATCCATCAGAACCATTTAAGATACTAAATGTACCTACAATAATAGCTTGACATACACCAGCTGCAATGAATAAACCAATACCACTACCAAATCCCCATTTTGAAACAACTTCATCAAGGTAAATAATTACAAAAGCTCCAACAACAAGTTGGGCAATTAATATTAAAGTGTAAGAACCATCAATTGGTACTAAGTTACCAGTTAATACTAAAACACCTGCCTCAAAAACTGTAAAAATAATGGAAAGAATTTTTTGAGTAGCTTGGAAATGAGATTTATCTTTATGAGAAGACAAATCCAAATCTAAAAGATTTGAACCAACTAATAATTGTAAAACAATAGATGCAGTAACAATCGGACCAATACCTAATGTAAGAATGGAACCGAAACTTCCCGCCATAACTGCTCTTAACTGAGCAAATGAATCAATAGCTCCAGGAGCCAACCCATATAATGGAATTTGAGTTAATATAAAATATAAAACTAAAACAAGAGCAGTCCATTTAAGTTTCTCATTAAAATCTTCTCTGTGAACTGGAGATTTTACTTCAGGAACAACTTTAAAAACTGGCTCTAAAAATTCTAGTGCTGACATTTTTTTCCTCTAATAATATAAAAGAGAAAAAAGCTATAATTCTATAGCTTCTCCTCCTAATTCTTCAATTTTTTCAATAGCAGATGCTGAAAATTGAGGAGCTGAAATTATGAAAGTTTTGGTAATTTTACCTTTACCTAAAACTTTATCGTAACCTAAATCAGTTACATCAATTACAATAGCATCTCCATCTTGAGATGCTTTACCATTTGCAAGTAATTTATCAGCTTGTTCTTCCAAGTAATTTAAATTAACAGCATTGACTTTATTAATCATTTGAGGTCTTTTGAAACCATGTTTACCAAAGTGGTTAGGATCATTAATTACAGTCCAGGTCCAATGTTGTTTACTCATACCTGCTTTTCCTTTTCCACCTTTGTTACCTGCACCTCTACGTTTTTTAGTACAGCCTCCACCGTTAGATCTAGAACCTCTTTGTTTGTTAATTTTACGTTTTGTTCTAATCATAATATACACCCGATTTAAAGCATTTTCTTTGCGAGTTCTTTAATGTTTTCTCCCCTGTAACCTAAGGATCCACCTTCATTTACAGATAAACGAATATATTCATGTCCTTTTCTAGGAGGGTGTAAACGGAATACAGGTTTAATTCCAACGTCAGCTAATTTAACTTTAGACTCAATTAAAGCTTGAGCTAAATCAGCGATATCTTTGTAATCAGTATTTTCAGCAACATATTCGTCAGTGACTTTTACATTACCTGGGAGTCTTCCTCTTTTAGTAATAATAGCAGATAAAGTTTCTGCATCAATTTCACCCCAGGTGACATAATCCTTAGATTTTTGAAGCATACCTTCATAACTAGGATTTTCTTCAACGAGTACTGCATGGCTGATTCTGTTAAGTCTTAACATATCCAATGTATTAGCAATATTTTTAATAACACCAGTAGTTCCTCTAACTCTAATAACTAAAAACATATAATCACCATTTAGTAGTTAACGCCCATTTTTTTGAGATCTTCTTGACTTGCTTTTACATTACTTAATTCTTTTAAAGCAGCAAATACTGCATTAGCGAAGTTTACAGTAGTTTGGGTTTGTCCGAAAGATT
>CAYFRZ010000006.1:0-12290 GCA_964345675.1 uncultured Methanobrevibacter sp. | reverse complement strand
TTCTCCTGCAGGTGCAGGGATTAAGTTTACACTTACACTACTGGTTTTACCTTGTACTTTGAATGGTACAGTGTGTTCTCTTCCACATACACAACCCCAATCTCCACAACCTCTTCTAACTTTAATAAGATTGTATTTAGCATTGTCTACAGCTTTTCTAATAGCAGGACCAACCTCTTTAGCTTTGCCTTGGCCTAATCCTACATAACCATTTTTGTTACCAACAGCAACAATTACTCTGAAATTAACTTTTCTACCAGATTTGTGCATCCTTTGAACTAAGTTAACATCCATTACTTCTTCTTCTAAATCTGGAATTAAGGCATCAACTATTTCTAATTCCATAATTGGAAGACCATTTTCAAAGATTTCATCGATATCAGTAATGGTTCCATCTTTAACTAATTTACCCAATTTAGTTTTAGGTTCCCATTCATCAATATTAAAACTCATAGTTATTCCTCTGCCTCATCAATATTCTTAATAGTTTCTTCAAAGTTTGCAGGTAAATCTTTAGGATTAAGACCTCTTTCAAAATACTTTGAGAATTTTTTAGCAACATCTTCAGCTTCTAAAGATTCAGCATATGCAGCAACGTGTCCTCCATTAATACGATCATCTTCTGGGAAAATGAAATCACCATGAGGAATTTCCAAACCTGCATCAATAGCACCTTTAAGAGCTGCAAAGACTTTAGATCCTTTAATTGGAGATTTTAAACCAATATCTAAAATTGCACTTTCAACACCTTTAGCTAAAGCTCTTTTAGCACAGAGGTATGCAGTTAAGTAAAATGCAGAAATATTACCAGTGTGTCCTAAATAACCGTATTTTAATAATTGTTTACTTACTGCTGAAGCAACAGTTAAATCTCCTTCAGGAGCATAATTAATAACTTGAACAGTAGCATGAGAGTTAGAAACTCTAACAACTAAACGAGGTTTGTCATAGTTGACTAATTTCATTCTTGCTGCGTAATCAGTTTTACCTTCTCTTCTTCTTCTGAAAGCTACTTTATAATTAGTTCCATGTGCCATGTTTACTCATCTCCTTTAATTAAATCATGGTCACGGGCATAGTTTCTCATGTAAGATTTACTTCTGAATGCGCCACCCTTAGCCATTTTGTATAATTTACGATAGGTAGTAACATCAATGACTTCATCTTCACGCATTTCTTTAAGGTCTTTTCTTAAAGCTCTGATAGTAGTCATCCAAGCTTTTTTCTTAGGAGTACGTGCTTTTTTAGCTCCTTTAATACTACCTCTACCTTTTCTTTTTCCTTTTGCTTTTTGTTCTTTAATTTTTTTAGATCTGTAGCTACTAATACCTTTTTGAGGTTTTGCTTTAATAGCTCCATCGTTAATTAGCTGCTTTACTCCTTCCCTAGTAATCGCCATGGAAACTTCTTCTAATCTTTCTGGATCAATCCAAACACGATTAAGTCCTACTTTGAGAATACTAGCAGCTAATCTTTTTTGAGTTGTAAGATTCATATATATAATCCTCCATACAGCATAGCTGATAAATTTAGATATAACCTAAATTCCCTTTTTAATTTAATTCAATAACCATATCAATTCATAAAAACCCGGAATCGACTGGTTTATAATTATGATTTATTTATTTAAAACTTTAATACCAAGTTCTAATGCTTTTGCAAGCATTAAATCTTTTTTCCTTTTCCCGATAGAAGCACTTATTCTTGCAGCTTCAGTAGCTGGATCTAAGTCTTCTAATTCTTGCATATTGTGAACAAGAACATCTTTAAATCCTGAAGGATGTAAATACCTAATAGCTCTAGGGGTTCTGTAACCAATTGCTGGCATGTCAGGTTTACCAGCCTCATATCTTCTCATTTTACTGGTTTTACCTCTAGGGCATCTCCATTTGATTCCAAGTTTTTTATAACGAGCATATTCTTGTCTTTTAAATCTTTTATTAGCCATTTAAATCACCAAATTTATTCCTTGCTAATTAAGTATATTCCGTCTTGGAATACTCTAGGATCTCTTCCTTTAATTTTAGTTGCTTGTTCTAAGTTAGCCATAGTTTGACCAACATGTTCCTTATTAATACCGGTAATTGTTACCTCATCACCTTTAACTGATACTTTAGCAGAACCTACTACTTTAGCAGTTCTTGGGCGTCTTTCCCCGAGGAAGTTGTCAATTACGACAGTATCTTTTTGAACTTTTACAGTCATTGGAAAGTGAGCAAATACAATTTTCATATGGTAAGTAAAACCATCAGTTACACCAACAATCATATTGTTAATGTGTGCCCTTGTAGTTCCAATCATTGCTTTATCTTTCTTTTTTGGGAATGCTGTTTCTAAAACAACAACATCTTCTTCTTCCTTAATACTTACATTAGGATAAGTAAATTTTCTGGAGTCTTCTCCATTAGGTCCTTTTACAGAGACCTCGTTATTTTCAATTATAACTTCAACGCCTTCAGGGATTGTAATTTCTTCCCTTATAGCTGCAGCTACTACCATTTTATCACCTAATACATGTAAGCCAACAAACGTCCGCCAATTCCTTTTTCCTTAGCCTCATTGTGAGTCATAATTCCTTGAGGAGTAGTGACGATTAAAATACCAAAGTTTTTTGCTGGCAAATATCTTTTTTCAAATTTCTCAAATTCATCTTTTTTAACAGCATGACGAGGTTTGATAACACCACATTTGTTAATGTTACCTATTAATTCAACAGTGAATTTACCTGCCCTATTGTCATCAACATATTCAAAATTACCAATATAATTCTCTTTTTGCATTGTGCTTAAAACTTGTCCAATTAATTTGGAAGCAGGAGAAATAACACAAGAACCATTTACTTGTAATTCGTTATTTCTAATATTAGTTAAAGCATCAGCAAGAGGATCCATAAGACTCATAGTAATTACCTCTAATTATATTTTTTAAATCCAATTTTAGGAGCAATTTCCCTAAAACATTGTCTGCATAAGTTTAATCCATATCTACTAATCATAGCAGAGTGATCTCCACAACGACTACATTTTTTAGCAGCTTTTCCGTATTTTCTTGGCAAAATATCACCTTATTCAGTTACATAATTAACATTGAAATTTTCTTCCATAAATTTCATAGTTTCTTCTTTAGAAATTCTATGTTTTTGAGGAACTTTCTTTTGTTGGATTTTTCTTTTAGATATTCTATAACCTGGTTTTTCAAAAGTAACCGAAATATTCATACCAAAAATACCAATATCTGGATTATATCTCATACCTGGAATATCAATATGTTCTTTAATACCAAAAGAAAGGTTACCTTGTGCATCAAATTGAGTAGGTTTAATATTTCTACTAATTCCTTCCAATACCATATCAATAGCTTTATCCGCTTTTTCACCACGTAAAGTTAATTTACATGCGATAGGTTGTTTTTTCCTAATTCCCCATTCTGGGTTAGTAACTTTAGAGAAAGTTTTAACAGGAGTTTGATCGAACATGTTTTCTAAAAGAGTAATAGCACGAGATAATTTTTCACCTGCTTCACCAACACCAATACTTACAGTAGCTTTTTCGATACGTACTTCGTTCATCGGGTTCATTTATTAACCTCCAATAAATTGATTACTGGTGCATCAGTACCAACTACAAATGCATATTCTTTTAAAGTTAAGAATTCATCTTTAGCACTATTTTCAATGATTATAGTATTTTGATTAGTGGATTTGTTTTCAATAATTTCAGATACAGTACCTAATTCACCAGTGTGTTTACCACCAGTAACAAGGATGGTAGCTCCTTCTTGTAAAGAGTATACTTCAACAATTTCCTGTTCAGGTACTTTTAAACAAATTACATCTCCAACAGAGTAAGCATCTTCTTCAATGATAATATTTTTACCATCATGAAGATTTAATTGAGTTTTTCCACCTTTAATGGTGGTTTTATTAACAATTTTAGATAATTTAGCACTTGCGTCTTCGATTAATTTTAATTGTAATCTTCCTTTTCTATCTAAAAGAACTCTATAAGATTCTTCAGTTTTTGGAATGTCAAGGACATCCATAAATCCAACTGGGAATTTATAATCTTTAACAACAATTCCATTTACTAAAATGTTACCAGAGTTGATAATTCTTTTTGCTTCTCTAGCATTATCAGCTAATTTTAAAACATCCCTAATAACTAATGTTAATGGAATAGAATTGTTAATGGAGTGAGAACCTGCGGAAGGTTTTACAGTCCAAGTATCTTCTTTAGGATGAATAGGCCAAGATTTAGGTGCTTTGTATCTTTTAAGATGTTTTCTAGATCCCATTTTAGCCATATTAATTATCTCCTTTATTTTTAATTCTTCTATCGTCTTTTAAATCTGCATCAATAATTACTAAGTTAGATGGATCAACTGGAAGGAAAGTAGCAGTTCCATCAGGTTTAGATAAAGTAACTTCTTCAATAGTAACTTTGTAAGAATTGTAATCAACAGTGAGGATTTCACCTTCATGTCCTTTAAAGTCACCACGTACAACTCTAACTTTGTCCCCTGTTCTTACTGGTAAAGATCTTTTACCAATTTTTTCTCTTAAATCTTTACTTAAAGAAGCACTTAAATATTTACCACGTGCGTGAGCAGGAGCAGTATAACGAGCTTTTCTTTGTTTTCTTGGTTGAATTGACATTTTTTCACCTATACTAAAATATTAGCCGCACTACCCACACTAGGCCATCTGTCAGCTGCTTCTTTAGCAACAGGACCTCTGATTTCAGATCCTTTTAAAATTCCTTCTGGAGTAATAATAACAGCAGCATTATCTTCAAATTTAACACGAAGACCATCAGCACGTCTATATTCCTTTTTTTGTCTAACTACAACTGCATTAACAACTTCTCTTCTCATGTCAGCAGTTCCTTTTTTAACAGAAGCAACAACTAAGTCCCCAACACCAGCAACATCGAGTCTTCTTCTTACACCTTTAAATCCTTTTACGGAAATAATTTCGATTTCACGAGCCCCAGTATTATCAACACATTGAATGGTTGCTCCAATTGGTAATGCTTTAGTTACACTTGAGGTTAATGGTTTCATAATATTTACTCTCCTTTAACTTCAACTAAAACAAAATGTTTAGTTTTACTTAATGGTCTACATTCTGCAACTTTTACAGAATCACCAACATTCACATTTAAACAATCAGGTTTGTGAACATTGATTTTAGATTTCCTTTTTTCATATCTTTCATATTTTTTAATGAATTTATAGTAACTACGTTCAACAGTAATAGTCCTTTCTGCTTTGTTACTTACAACAATCCCTTCAAGAACTTGACCTCTTACAGATAAAGTTCCGTGGAAAGGGCAGTTAGGGTCATTACATGTAGTTTCTGGTTCTTGAACGTTAAGCCCAACCATGTTATCACCATTTATATTTTTTTAAATCTTTTTTTTATTCTATCTTCAGGACGAATAGACAAAATAGTACCATCAATTTTAACTTTTTCCCCGTTCGGAAGTTCAAACACGAAAAATGTTCCATTTTTAGGAATTATTTTTTCACCGTTATCATCTTCTTCAATATTAATGGTATTTTTTGTCTCATCAATAACTGTTCCTTTTAAATTAAGAGAAGGATTATTCATATTACTAGCATGAACCCTCAATCCAATGAATTCATGATGAACTAAATTATTTGAAGTAATCATACACTCATCTCTTAATATAACATTTACAATAAATTATGCAGAATTACAATAATTTAATTGAAAAACATATCGAATAGATGAATTATCTCCTTTTCTTATTATTTTTCTTAGATTCACGAATTTCAATAGTATCAGATGAGAAACCCATGTCAGACAAAACTTTTTTGACCTTTACTTTATGATCCCCTTGGAGTTCAATTTGACCATTTTTAGCAGTTCCTCCACAAGCACATTTTGCTTTAAGGGTCTTTGTGAGTTCTCTTATATCAATATCGTGTTCATCTATACCTTCGATAATAGTCATGAGTTTTCCAAATCTTCTTCTAACAGTAAAAACTTTTAAAGATTGAACTTCACGTGCAATTTCTTCACATACACAAAGTTCTTCAGGAAGCCCACATACATCACAAATTTTTGACATTTAATTCTCCTTTTGTTTTTCATTCATTATTGTAAGAACACGAGCAATAGTTCTTTTTAATTCTCTAATTTTTCCAGGGTTTTCATTTACCCCAGCAGCTGCACTTTTAGAAATGTTTTTGGATAATTCAGCTCTGAGTTCAACTAATTTATCTTGAATCTCATCAACTTCCATGTCCCAAATTTCTTTACTTCTTAAAATCGCCATTATTCCAACTCTTTTAAGATAATTAAATTAAAATTTAACTATCGTCTTCCTCTACTTCTTCAGTAGATTCTTCTTCAACAACTTCTTCTAATTCATCGAGATCTTCAACTTCTTCAATGATTTCTTCTTCGATGATTTCTTCAGTTTCAACATCGATTTCTTCTTCAGTAACTTCACCATCTTCTTCGATGATCATTTTAGGAGGAAGAATTTCAACGGAATCAGGTAATACAGTTTCTGGAGGCATAATTCTTACATAAATACCTAAAACACCAAGTTTTAACTGAGCAGTAGCGAAACCTTCTTCAACTAACCTAATTGAAGGTTCACCACATTTTTTAATGTATCCTTCAACGAATTTAGCTACAGCAGATCTAGAACCTCTAATTTTACCAGAAATAGTTACTTCTACACCTTGAGCACCTGCACCCATAATTCTACGAATTGTTGAATAAGCAACTCTTCTGAAGTGCATACCTCTTTGTAACATATTTGATATTTTGTAAGCCATGATTTTAGGGTTGAGTTCAGGAACATCAACTTCTTTAACTTCAATTTGAGGATTATCTAAACCGAATTCAGTTTTAAGAGTGTTGGTAATAGCCCTTACATTTTTACCCCCTCTACCTATAACCATACCCGGTCTTTCTGCATAAACAACAACCATGGTTCCTAAAGGAGTAATTTGAACATCCATACCACCGTATCCAGCTCTTTCAAGTTCTTTTTCTAAGTATTCATCAATTTTAGTTCTTCTAAGGCCCTCTGTGACAAAATCTTTTTCTATCATTAGTTAGCCTCCTGTAATACAATTTGAATATGAGTAGTAGGTGTATTGAATGGAGTCATTCTACCGAATGCTCTTGGAATATAACCCGGAATTACAACACCTTTGTGACTGGAGATATGTTCAATGAATAATTTTTCAGTGTCCATACCTTTGTACTCTGCATTAGCTTCTGCATTTTCTAAAACTTTTAAAATTTGTTCAGCAGCTTTTACAGGGTATCTACCAGAAGCCCATCCTTCAAGTCCTTTTCTGTGACCAACTTTTTTGTTATGTCTTTTGAAAGGAACTGCTTTTTTCATTTCAATAACATCTTCTAAGTAAGCTTTAGCTTTAGTTACTTCCATTCCTCTGATTGCACTGCAAATCTCAACACTGTGTTTTGGAGAAATCTTAAGAGATTTTGCCATAGCACGTGCAGTTTTTGCTTCATCAACTTCTTCATTATAAGCATATTTGTTAGCCATGTTCTAATCTCCTTATTTAAGTGGTACAAACATGGATGATCTAGTAGCACCCATACCTGGGTCACCGTGTTGAACTCTTTTTCTTGTTGGTGCATATTCACCAAAGTAATGACCAATCATTTCTGGTGCAATAGTGACTTCAACAAAATTTTGACCATCATAAATACCAAATATGGTTCCAACCATTTCAGGTATAACAATCATGTCTCTACAATGGGTCCTAATAACAACAGGACGACCATCTTTAGTTCCTTCTTTATTTAATTTTCTCATTTTATCCAAAACAATTTGTTGTCTTGGTAAGAATCCTCTTTTTAAAGATCTTCTTTGTCTTGCAGGGAATAATTCCATTACTTCTTCTAAAGACATTTGTTGAAGTTCTTCAAGAGTATAACCTTTATATTTAAATATTTTTCTTGCCAATGAAACACCCTCTATCTATCTTTTTAAACCTGTTCTCTTAGCTGCAATTGAACCAACTTTTCTTCCTGGTGGTGCATGTCTTGAAACAGTAGTTGGACGACCAGGATGTTGTCTGTTACCTCCCCCGTGAGGGTGATCTACAGCGTTCATTGCTACTCCTCTAACAGTCATGAATTTCTTACCTTTAGCTTTATAAGCATGCCATCTTTTACCAGCTTTAAGGAATGGTTTATCTTTTCTACCTCCACCAGCAACTACACCAATACTTGCACGGCAGTTAGGGTTTAAGTATTTTAATTCACCAGATGGTAATTCAACAACAGCTTGATTTGCATCATGAGTAACTACAGAAGCATAAGTTCCAGAAGATCTTACAAAACGTCCACCATCACCAGGTGTGTTTTCAATATCATAAATTGGAGTACCTTCAGGAATTTCAGCAAGAGGTAATGTGTTACCAAATTTAATAGGAGCAGAAATACCACATTCAATTTCATCATCAATTTGAATGCTTTCAGGTGCTAAGATATATTTCTTTTCACCATTTTCGAATTTTACTTCTGCAATAGGAGCAGTTCTTGCTGGATCATGTAAAATATCAATAACTTTACCTTTGATACTACCCTCTTTTTCTAATGCATCGTAAGATCTGTATCTAATTTTATCTTTGAAACGATGAGAAGCAACACGGTGAGCAGGAGTTCCTCTTCCTCTTCTTTGATGTATTAATCGTTTTCCCATTCAAATTCCTCCTTAGAATACGCCTATTCTGACAGCAAGTTCTTCTGCCATTTCTTCTTCAACAAGTTTAATGTATGCTACTTTTACACCTTTAGTAGTAATATGAGTGTTAACTCTTGCTACTTTTTCTTCGTATAATTGTTCAAAAGCTTTTTTAATTTGTGCTTTATTAGCTGTACGGCGTACAACAAAAGTAATTTCATTATTTTGATCAATTAAGTTCATGGTTTTTTCAGTAACATGAGGTTTAATAATAATTGAGTATGAATCCATAATAATCACCTATTTTTCCAAAATTATTGGAATAAACCTCCTAATTTTTCAACTGCTGATTTAGTGTAAATAGTAAGTCTTCCTGCATGGGTACCTGGTGCTAATAATTCAGCATTTAAGTTTTCAGCAACCACAACATCTACACCAGCATGGTTTCTTGCACCTAAATGAATGCCTTTATCTTCACCAACAACTACAAGAGGTCCTTTTACTTTTTTGTATTTTCTTCCTCTTGTTTTACCTCTACCCGCTCTGATTCTTTTTCCTTCTTTAGCACGTATTACATCATCATAAACACCTAAATTTTGGAAAATTTCACGAGTTTGTTTAGCAGTTTTTACAGCTTCGATTTCATCTTCAACAATGATAGGAACTTGTTCTAAATCTGCAACTTTATGACCTCTGTTTTCAACGATTTCTTTATCAGTAGTTGCTGCAACAGCAGATCTGATTGCAAGTCTTCTTTCCTTTATGTTGATTTTTTCATGATGGTTTTTCTCAGCTCTGGTAGGATGTGCTTGTCTACCACCAATTGCCATTGGTACGAATGCTGCTTTAGAACCATTTTTAATCCTAGGCACTCTAGCAGTTCCTCTACCGGAACCCCATCCTTTAGCAGAAGTTCTTTTACCTGCCATTGGATCGTTACCCCATGGTTGTACTCTTGCAGATTGTGCAGAAAGTACAGCTCTTTTGATTAAATCTGGTCTGTATACTTCATCAAAAATAGCTGGAAGTTCAATTTCTTCTTTAACTTCCCCATTAATAGAATAAACATTAACTTTCATGATTATACCCCTTGTTTAGATTTAGTACTAATATAATTAATTTGAGGGATATCCTCAGCTTTATTATTAGGTCTAATAGGTTGTCTTAAAATTACTAATCTTTTAGAAGGTCCTGCAAGAGATCCTTTAACTAAAATATAATCGTTTTTAACAACACCGTATTTTACAAATCCGCCATCAGGGTTAATTTGATCAACTTCATCTGCTGATGCAATTTTTAAAATTCTTTTATTGAATTCAGTCCTTTTATGGTATCCCATTTGACCTGCTTGAGCTACAGTCCACATGGTTCTTCTAGGAGTCCAAGGTCCGATAGAACCTACGTGTCTACCTTTACCTGCTCTTACAGCTTTACCATATTGAATTCTAATTCCCCATCTTTTAACTACACCTTGGAATCCTTTTCCTTTGGTAGTTGCAATAGCATCAACAAATTCTCCTTCATTGAAGATTTCACTAGCTTTTACTTCATTACCTAATAATTCTAATGCTGTATTTAATTTTTCTTCAGGATTGGATCCACCAATACCACATTCGAATATATCAGGTTTTTTCTTAGGTACGCTAGTTACTTTTGGATTTGTGTGTACTAATACCCTAATTTCTTCTGTGTTTTCTAATGCACCTTGTATTTTTGCAATAGCTTCAGATTTGTTGTATTCTTTAGGAAGAGAAATTTTCCTTGAAAGTTCTTTATCTAAATTGTCTGCAAGAACTTCGGTGATTACTTTCAATCCACGAGAAGTTTTTTCATAAGCTCTAATTCCCATTACTACGACTGGAGGTACTTCCAATACGGTTACTGGAGTGAAAATTTCCATACCATTAGTTGGAGAGTTTTTATCGGAATCATTCATTAAAACATGAGTCATACCGACTTTATAACCTGCGAGGCCGAGTAATTTTGGTTCATCAATTTGAGGCCAAGATTTTACTCTAGGGGTTTCTTTAGCTGCTCTTTTCCTTGGACTAAAAGCAACAGACCCTTTTCTTGGCTGGTGATGTCTTACCATTTAATTAACCTCCTTATTAATATTTTCCTTATTTTTTTAAATTATTTTAATTTTTGTAGATTAATAGTTACTATAATAACTATTAATAAGTTTTGACAAGACCATAATGAATACAATCCCATCGAGTTAATAAATAGCTGTAAACAAGTCTACAACTAGATAAATATTAAATTTTAATATACTCTATTGAGTTAAATCCAATTGGAGTGCAATAAAGAATATATTTAATGTATAAATAATTCTGTGCTAAGATTATTTTTAGAAAGTCCTAAAAATATCCATGTATAAAAAGTTGAGCAAGTTATCCATTAGAGTGTAAAACTAATAAATCACGAGAATTAAAATCTCATACAATTGAATAAAGAAAGTGTAGCGACAACAGCCTCTTCAGTTCTAACAGTTTCGGTTCCTTGTCCTGGAAGAGTATTCAATTTAAATAACTCCCAATTTGGATTAGAAACATCCTCTTGAATTGAAGAATATGGGCCACCAAATAAAATAGCAATACTTTTAGATTCATCCAATTTTGGTTTTAAT
This sequence comes from uncultured Methanobrevibacter sp., assembly GCA_964345675.1. GTDB lineage: Archaea > Methanobacteriota > Methanobacteria > Methanobacteriales > Methanobacteriaceae > Methanocatella. The sequence continues at coordinate 959 of CAYFRZ010000006.1, read as the reverse complement.
TCATCAAAAATAGAATTAATATAATCTCCATATCTTGTAGTTTCAACAACAAAATCTGGTTTAATTAATTTTAAGCTATTTTTAAGACTCTTATTAGAAGATATTACATTATATCCCCAGTAAATGTCATCTGGTTTATCAGGTGTGACTATTACTTCTTTCTTAGCAATTTTAGTAATCTTAAAGTCAAAAATTTTTTTAACAGAAAGCTGCTCTTTACAGAATGCAAGTTTGTCCATACCTATATCCACATAAGTTCCTTTCTTATTTCTCTTAACAGTGAAACCTTGTCTATAATCGCCCACGTCTGGTTGACTATTAACAGGATGATGAGGAGTTCTAAGTGGTGGAAGAATTCCAACATGCTTTAATTCTGCCCTTATAGGAAATGCTTTTTTCCTCAAATACTGAGGAGTATTCATATAATTCAAAATTTCGGCAATAAATTCTCCATCCATTTCTCCATCTTCGTTTTTAACATTGTCATCATTATAAATAACAACATTGTCTGCTTGAAAAATAGCTAAAGCTCTACCTAAAATACCTACCTTATAAGTACGAATTTTAAGGTCTTTAGACTCAGAAAGAAATGAGTTTGGAATAAATATAGATAGCTCATCTTTATACATTATTATAAATTATGTAAAATAAAGTATATAAAGATTTCCCTACATTTATATATCACTAATTAAATTTACACATTTACAAGATATTATATCAGTTATAATATCCGTAGCTTCTTTTTATGCTACCAACTTTTTTATACTCAGAGAATATATTAATTTTAAAGTATATAGTAACCCCTATATAAATATATTGTTTTTTACATTAAAAGTAGATAAAAACTAGCTAAACTAAAATTTTTAGTGGATTAAAAGCTTTCATTAGATTTATTTCAATTTTCGGCTCTTTCAAAAACTTGTGTGATTTGAATTTTCACTAGTTTTTGAGTCACGAAA
>CAYFRZ010000005.1:0-37077 GCA_964345675.1 uncultured Methanobrevibacter sp. | reverse complement strand
CCCGGGGTCTTCGGATTAGAAGTCCGACGCCCTATCCAGCTAGGCTACGGGCCCTCACATACAACAATAATAATTTTGTTATTTTTATTATATATAGTTATCCATTTTTTGCATATTTTATAAAAAATAAAAAAGGATTAATTTTAAAAATTATCCTCTTCCTAAGAATTCACCAGATGAACTGTACTGGAATGAATCTACATTAGCTCCATTAGCATCGTATATTGTAACGTACCAATATGAACCTGATTTATACGGAGTTCCAGGATAACAGCCTTCTTCATCAATATGGGTCCATGCATCACTTTTGATTGCTGATTTTATTGCAGAATCTGATCCGCTGCCGGAACCTGATCCACTTCCAGAGCCTGAACCACCACTTCCTGATCCACTTCCAGAGCCTGAACCACCACTTCCTGATCCACTTCCAGAACTAGAACTTGAACCTGAACTAGATCCACTTCCTGAGCTTGATGTTGTTGCTATTGTATTTCCACTTCCATTTCCTGTAACTGTATTATTTCCTATTCCATTTCCAGCATCATTATCACTTGCTGACATACTGGATAAGTCAGAAAAGATTGGATTATCGCTGTTTGTAATACCATATGCTGCAACAGCTGCTGCAACACATAAAACGATAATGATTGAAATAATTATGTTTGCTTTATCCAATTTTTCCCCTCCTTTGAATTGAATATTAGATATAATAATATAGGTTGGTCATTTATCTCTTATATATATTTCTATATAATTTTTTTAGCATCACTTATTAATATTTGTTAATATATATAATTATCGTTAGTTTCTAATTTCTATAATTGAGGTGACATATTTGAAAGATAGAGTAGTTATATCTCCTACAACTCGTCAAGAAGGCCATGCCGAATTAGTCATGGAAGTTGATGATAAGGGGATAGTTACAAAAGGTATGTATTTAAGTATAACTCCTGTAAGGGGTTTAGAAAAGATGGTTCTTGACAAAGCTCCTGAATCTGCAGTTGTTTTATGTCAAAGAATTTGTGGGGTTTGCCCAATTCCACATACTTTGGCTTCCGCAGAAGCAATGGACATGGCTTTAGGAATTGAAATTCCTAAAAATGCTAAATTGTTAAGAAAAGCTACTTTAGCAGCACACAACATTAATAGTGCAGCTATTCATCATTTCTTAATTGCAACTGATTTTGTGCCTGAAAATTTATTCACCACTGCTGTTGACAGTGTTAGTGAAGTAAGAAAAACAGTACAATATGTTGTAGATATGATTGCTGGTGAAGGTATCCACCCATCTGACGTAAGAGTTGGTGGAATGGCTAGAAACATTACTCCATTTACCAAAGAAAGATTAATCGAAAGAATGACTGCACTCAGACCAAAACTCGAAGAACACATAGAGTTGATTAAAAATTGTGTTGTCGAAAAAGGTTTGCCTGATGATTTAGGTGTAATAAACAGACCATTAATGGCAACTGATGCAACTTACGGAACCAATGATTTTGATATGGACATTTTTTCAGAAGTTTTACCTGAAGCTTGGTATGATGATCCAGAAATTGGTAAAAAAGCTTGTTCTGTAATTCCATTGATTAATGGTGAAAATGTCGAAACTGGTCCTAGGGCAAGGATGGAAAAATTCGCTGGATTTAAAGGCAAAGGTGTAAATGCACAACATGTAGCACGTGCGGATGAAATGTTGATAAACTATGATGCATGTATGGAAGCTTTAGATGCAATAGATCCTGCTGCTCCTGCAAATGTAAGTTATGATAAAAGGGGAACTGGAGAACTTGGTTTTGGTGTAATTGAAGGTCCTAGAGGAACCAATGTACACATGGCTAAAGTTGTTGATGGTAAAACTAAATTCTACTCTGCTATCGTACCAACTACATGGAATATTCCAACTATGGGTCCTGCTATTGAAGGATTCCATCATGAGTATGGTCCACATGTTGTTAGGGCATATGACCCTTGTTTATCTTGTGCTACTCATGTGATGGTTGTTGACGATGAGGATAAATCCATTCTCAAAAATGAAATGGTGAGAATATAATTGTGGAGGATAAATAATGCCTTATGATTCGGATATAATTGTTATTGGATGTGGGAATATCTTATTTAAAGATGACGGTTTCGGTCCAATTGTTATTAATCTTTTACAAAAATATTTCAATGATAAAAATGATTATTATGATCCGGCAGTTACTTCTTATGTTGAAGAAGAATTTGATAAAGATGTTTTAAGTCAAATTAAAAAATTATTTGAGGATGTAATATTGCCTGAAGGTGTGCAATTTATTGATGGTGGAACTGCAGCTCCAATGAATTTTTTCCCTCTGTATAATGAATATGATTGGAAAAAATTAATTGTTATTGATGTAGTTGAATCCAATGACGAACCTGGAACTGTAAATACATTCGATCCTAATGTTATGCAAGTTGGCAAATACGATAATCCTCATGGTATGACAGTTGAAGAACCTCTTCAAAAAATTTCTGAGAAATGTGAAGTGGTGGTTGTTGGCTGTAAGCCGGCATTAATTCCTACACCTGATGTAGATGTAGGTTTATCTGAATCTGTTGAAAAGGCAATTCCTGAAGCTATTGATATTATTTTAAAAGAAATCGGGGTAAAATAATGTTTGATAAATTAAAAAAGGCTTTTGGAGGGTCATCTGAACCTGCACCAAAAGTAGAGGAAAAAGTTGAAAAAGTTGCTCCTTTAGAAACTAAAGCACCTGTAGAAGAACCTAAAACAGCTTCATCAAAACCACGTATTGGTTATATACATTTAAGTGGTTGTACTGGGGATGCAATGTCTTTAACAGAAAATTATGATATCTTATCCACTGTTTTAAATGATATGGTTGATATTGTATATGGGCAAACTTTAGTTGACAAATGGATTCACGGAACTTACGCTGAAGAAATGCCTGAAATGGACTTATGTTTAATTGAAGGGTCTGTTTGTCTACAAGATGAACATAGTGTTCATGAACTTTTAGAAGCAAGGAAAAAAGCTGGTTTAATTGCAGCATTTGGATCTTGTGCTATTACTGGTTGTTTCACTACTTATTCACGTGGAGGACAACAAGCTCAACCTAAACACGAATCTTTCTTGCCTATTAATTCTTTAGTTAAAGTTGATGTAGCACTTCCTGGTTGTCCTGTTGCACCTGAGATGATTGCAAAAACTATTGTTGCATTATGTGAAGGCGACTTAGATTACTTAAAACCTGCAATGGATTGGGCTGCATGTGATAAAGGATGTGGTTGTGATGTATTAACCAATGTAGTCCGTCAAGGATTATGTACTGGTTGTGGAACTTGTGCTCTTGCTTGTCCAACTAGAGCAATGGGCTTCTCTGAAGGTAGACCTAGCTGTGATAAAGACAGATGTATTAAATGTGGATCTTGTTATATGATGTGTCCAAGATCATGGTTGCCTGAAGGAAGAATTAAAAAGGAAACAGGACTTTAGGGGGAATAAACATGCCATTAGGTAATTATAAAGAAGCAATCTCAGCAAGAGCTACTGAGAAAAAAATCCTTGATGTATCACAAGATGGAGGAATTGTATCTGCATTACTCTGTTATGCACTTGATGAGGGAAAAATTGAAGGTGCTGTTGTAGCTGGAACTCCTGATGATGATTGGAGACCTGTACCTACTGTAGTAACTTCATCTGATGAAGTAATTGCAGCTGCAGGAACTAAATATTCAATGTCTCCTACTTTAGCAGCTTTAAAAGAAGCAACTCGTCAATACGGTCTTGAAAAAATTGGAGTTGTAGCAACACCATGTCAAGTCCAAGGTTTAAGAAAAGCACAGGCTTATCCATTCACAAGATTTGTTGTTAATAAAATTAATTTAATAATAGGTATCTATTGTATGGAAAACTTCCCTATGGCTTCTCTTGACACTTTTGCTACTGCAAAATTAGGATTTGATAGTTTAACTGATGCAACTAAAATGGACATTGGTAAAGGAAAATTCTGGTTAACAAAAGATGGAGAAGACTCTGGTTTAAAAATTAAAGAAACCCATGGTTATGAACAGTCCGGATGTAATATTTGTACTGATTATGTTGCTGACTGGGCAGATATATCCACTGGTTCTGTAGGATCTCCAGATGGCTGGTCTACCGTTTTAACTAGGACTGATGGTGGTAACACCATATTTAAAGAAGCAGTTTCCGCTGGTTTAATTGAAACAAAACCTGTTGATGATGGAAAATTCGGTCTTCCTTTACTTGAAAAATTAGCTCAAGGTAAAAAAGACAAAAACAATGCAGAATTTGAAAGAAGAGCAAAAATGGGAGTTAGAGTTCCTACTATCTATTAACTCTTTTTTCTTTCTTTTTTTTTTAATGAAAATTTGAACTGACAAAAAAAGATAATTTGAAGAAAATAATTTTCTTCTAAATAGTTGTAACAGTACAACCTTCTTTTTCAATAATTACAGTATGTTCTTTTTGACTTACAAAACAATTTTCTTTTTCACGGAGTGGTGCGTAAGGATAAACTGCCATTGCTTCGGATAGTTGTTTTAAAGCAATTGCTCCTTTTCTTTCTCCGAATTCATCGGTTATCCATCTTCCGGAAAACGGAACATTTTTGTGATTATGCTGAATATATCTTAAAATTTTTTGAGTACTTTTCATTCTGAATGGTTTGTTTGCCATATATGAAAATATATAATGTCCTGGTGCATCATTTACAATACCTTCTCCATTAGTTGCAAAAGGTTCAATTGCAATAGCTTGACCTTCTTCTAAAATATAATCGTCGTGGTTATCATAATTTGGAATTGAAATTCCTGCATGTAAATTGTATTGTTCTAAGCTGTGTCCAGTTAAATTGAATATGGGATTTAAATGATATTCTTTAATTGCTTCATGAACTGCAGCACCTATTTTAGAAACACTTACACCAGCTCTAGCGGTAGCTATTGCTGCTTCAAGACCTGCAGATGAAGCTTCTTTTATTTCTTCATGTAAATTAATTTCATCTTGTGTGTAATTTTCATCAACATGACCACTGGCTATAACTGTAACCGCTGAATCTGCAATATATCCATTAACCATTGCACCCAAATCTAATTTTACCATATCTCCAGCTTTGAATACAGTTTTATCTCCGATAGGTGAAGTGTAATGGGCAGCAATTTCATTTATAGATACATTACATGGAAATGCAATTTCAGCACCATTTTTTACTATTTCATTTTCTACGTAGTTTACAAGATCCAAAACTAAAGCTCCATCACTGATCATTTTTGAAGCTTCTCTACGTATGTCTGAAACAATTTTTCCAGCTTTTATATAAGATTCTATCATATGTTATTACCTTCTTTAATATCTAAATAATTAATTATTTAATAAATAAAATTTATATTTATATTTATATTACTTTACTCTATAAATATAATTGGAGGTTAAAAAATGGACACTTTTACTGCAATCCCTGATCAAATTTTTTATTTGATTATTTTGGTAATTGTTGCTATTGTTTTAATTGTCGTTGTTTTCCAATGGAAAAAAGTTGCACAATCAAGAAATTCAGTTTTAATTCTTGAAAAAGAAATTGAACTTAAAAAAATGTCAATGGTGGAAAAAGACATTGAATCTAAAAGATTAATGGATAATCCAATTCCATTACCACAAGAGCAACAAGATAGTCTTTCAGCTATTAGGCAATCTACCACTGAAGTAAGAAGTAATGTGGGTTATCTTCATTCTGAAATTAATGAAAGATTGGCTAGACTTGAAGCTGAAACTGAACAAAGAAAATTAGAAAAAATGCTTAAAGAAATTGAAGCAAAAGAGAAAAAACTTAGTAAAATGAATAAATAGGTGGTAATATGGATGCTATTGAGGCGGTTGCAATTTTAATATTGGTCGTTGCGATTGTTATTTTAGTTTATTATTATTTATTGAATAGTCCCGCTACTGTAGATAAATTACGTAATATTGTACCGGAAAGCGCTGATGCACATATGGATGAAGTTTTAAGTAAACATAAAACTACTTCTGAATATGAAAATTTATCTAAAGAAGATCTGGATGATAAAGATGAATCTGAATCAATGGGTAAAAGAATCAAAGTTAAATTAAGTGATATTGATGGTTCCACTATTAATACTAGTGCATTTTCCCATAAATTGGATGCATTTTTAGATCAAAAAAGTGATCAATTAATTAAAGATTGGTCTTTAGCTACTACAAATGATTTGGATGATCTTCAATCTAAATTTGATGAAACTACCAGTAATGTAGATACTTTAGAAAAAAGTTTCAATGAATTTAAACAGTCATCTGAAGAATTCCAAAAACTCACTGAAGAAAGATTAGGTGATTTGGATAAAAGAATAGAATCTTTAGAAAATAAATAATTTATTTTTTTAAAATAATTTATTTTCTTTGATTTTTACCTATTTTCCGAAAGCTTTATATACTATGTTTATCAGAAGATATAGTATAAACATATACTGTTTTTATTCGTATAGCAGGGTGGGGTAGTCTGGTGATCCCGCGGGGCTCATAACCCCGAGATCCCTAGTTCAAATCTAGGCCCTGCTACTATTATTATAATTAATTATTTTTTTCATGGCAAGTTAAAGACAGCTGCTGGTTTATTAACTAAGGAAACTCCGCCCATCATACAAGACTATGGCGTTGAAAAACGTATGCTGAGAAGCATGACACTGGAGCAGAAACGATACGTCTTTTAATGGTAGACTATGATATTTAATTGAGGACATTAGAAGAATAGGTGAAACGGCCATTCCATAGGATGCAAGAGCAAAGTTGCCGATAATCTCTTGAGTAGGCAAGGTAGCACGCTAAGATGAATGCTGTTAAACAGAAGGTGGGTTACTCTTAACAGGCCATGATTAATTAATTATAATGTTATTTTGCTAATTTTTGAAAGAATTAATGTATTAATTATAATAGTTTAATTATTTTATAATCATGTTTAAAAAAAGTAATGGTGGCTATTAGTTGAATAGCCCATCTAAAAATCCATTTGAAGCGCCATCTGTTGTATTTAAAACATTGGATACTTCTGTCTGATAATTGTTGATATCTCCTTGTACATTTTGTATTTGTTCAATACTGTCTGCAAGGTTTTCAATATCATTATTTGTTATGTTGATGTTGTAGTTAATAGTGTAATTGTTAATTATATTTACAATAGTTTGGTGATCTGTAATGTTTTCTTCTTTTACTGTTTCTTTTACATCATCAACTAATTTTGATAAGTCATCAGCACTGACATTTGATTCTTTTACAATTTCTGCTTGTGTGTAAATTTCTTTGTTTGCAGCTTCTTTAACAGGTTCTGGGATTTCAACATCAGTAGCTACTTCGTATGAATTCATAATTCCTGCTAATGCAGATTCACCAGTAGCAGTTACTGGACTTGTTACGTATACATGTCCTCTGGTAATTCCAGCTGATTTCAATGCAGATAAATACATGTCTCCAGTTATTGTAGTTATTTTGGATTTATCTACACTAACTTTAAGATTTTCATTATCTCCTAAGTCAACTAATGCTGAAGAGAAAATTTGATTTGAATTATAATTTTTTCCAGTAATTGTGCTTGAAATTTTATTTACCTCGCTGGCAGTGATTATTTTAGAACTCACTCCTCTTAAATCTATATGTGCTTGGTTTTCAAAAAATGAATCAACGATATTCTTGTAATCTGCATTATTTTTTGTAGTTTCACCATAAGTTAAGACAACTTGGCCGTCATTAGCTGAAAAACCTATGGGGATAATCATTCCAATAATGATTATTGATAAAATAATCAGAATAATGCTATTTTTATGCATTAATGTCACCTCTTTTATGTTAGTACATTTTATTAGTTGGATTATATATTTAAATGTATCTTATTTGTGTTAACATATATGTGAAAATTATTAAGTTTAGTTTAATTTTAATAAAATTTATATATTTTCAAATTAAATTTAATTTCATAGTTGATTATTTTATATCGCTATGTATAGATATAATGGGGGTGAAAATAACGAAAAGATTAAATATTAAGTTGTTATTTATATTGGGCGTATTTATTTTGATATTGTTTTCAATAAACTGCACTTTTGCACAGGATAATTATACAATGTCTGATGATGGTCCTGTTGGTGATAGTTTTGATGTTCAACAAATAATGGCATATCAAGCAGATGAATCATTATTGTCTGCGACTAATAATAGGATTCAGATTAATGTTAAACATCATTATAATGAAACAAGTAATGCATGGTATGAAGATGGATATAATTTAGCTAATGCAACAGTTAAATTATATGATTCTAAAAATAACTTAATTTCAACACATCATACTGATTCAAAAGGTTCAGTTTTAATTAAAAATTTAAAATCAACCAAATATTATGTTGAAGTTAGTTATGCTGATTTTGAACCACAAAAATCTAATGTATTGGATTTTACTAAAAAGTCTGGAACTTTAAAAGGATCATTTGATTTTATTCCGGATATACTATTATTTGTGGATTATGACTCTCATAATGAAAAGTTAAATGTTTTAATGAACATGTCTAAAAGGGTTGCTTTCATTAGTACTGGAAACTATGATGTATCTTGTGATTGGTTAGTTGAATATGCACGTTTTATACATATTGATATGTTTTTGGAAGGGGCGTATTCTACATTCACTGCTGAAAAATTAAAAAAATTACTAGCAGTATCTCCTGCTAATGCAAATTATAATGTTGCATATACATTTGGGTCTTATACGGATTCTATTTTAAATGCTACTGGATTACACATTGTTGGTGCAAATCCTAAAAATAATAGTTTCAATACAATTGAAAACACTTATATTGGTTCTTATTTTCAAGCTGAAGATATTAACTCATCAGATGTTTTGTACCATAATATGAAAAACTATTTGAAATATGTATATTATTTAATTAATCCATCAAAACATGAGGATCCCACACTTGATGAATCTAATGTTCCTCAAATGGGGCCTGAATGTGGATTTTATCATCCAGATTTAGGTATATTTACTATCTATCCTGAAGGTAGTTTAATAAATAAATGGATTAAAGAGAATCCGGGATATGATTGTGATGGCAAAGGTAGTTTAAATTGGATGATACAAGATTATCCACAATGGTTTGTGGATGTGTTGGATCCAACTAATTTATTCAAACAGTTTGAAGATCAATTCATATCTAAATTCAGTCCAGATAAAAAATTTATAGTTATCGCTTCTTACTATTATGGTGGGGAAGTGGTTGATTCTTTAATTAGGGGTTATGAAGAAATTGGAAGACCAGCATTTAATGTTTTTAAATTATCTACAGCTCCTTCAATGTCTTCGATATTGAATAAAATCAGTAATGTCTCAAAAATAGGAATTTCTTCTATTGTTTCGTTATATAGTTGGTCTTTAAGCTATGCTAATGGGTCTGCTAAAAAAGATTTATCTGATATTGATGTGGAAATCCTTAAAGGTGTAAATGAAATTTCAAAATACAGTTATGAAAGTGAGCTTGGACCTCAAGTTGAATGGACTTACTCTGTAACTTATCCAAGTTTTGAAGGCGTATTTAGTCCAATTATTTTATCTTATATAGATGAAGGTAATGTTCATGTAATTCAATCAGGTATTGATAAAATGGTTCAACTCAGTAGTAAATGGGCTGATTTGAAAGATTTAAATAACTCCGAAAAAACAATTGCTATTGTTCTTTATAATTATCCACCTGGCAAAGCCGAAATTGGAGCATCTTACTTGGATGTAATGCAAAGTACCTATGATTTACTTATTAAATTGTATGAAAATGGTTATTCTGTTGGAGATATTAGGAAAATGATGAATATCACAGAATTCACTAATTTATTATTCGATAGTGGTAACAAAGGATCATGGGCAAGTGGTTTGCTAAAACAATATGTTGAAAAGAATTGGGATGAATTAGTTAAACATAATCAATTAATCTCCATGAATGATTTCATTGATTTAACTTCTGATCTTCCTGATGAGTTATATGAAGAAATGGTTACTCAGTGGGGTGCTGGTTTAGGTAAATCTATGGTTTATACTGCAGATGATGGAAAACAATATCTTGTTATTCCTGGTGTTTGGTTTGGTAATATTTTCATTACTTATCAACCAAGTAGGGGTTGGGAAGAAGCTGATATTGATGAAGTTATTCAAAATTACCATGATTTGAAATTGCCGCCTCATCAACAATATGTTGCATTTTATGAATGGATGGATAAAGTAACAAATGCTAATGCAATTGTTAGTATGGGAACACATGGGACATTGGAATGGCTACCTGGTAAAAATATTGGTGTTGGTCATGGAGATTGGTCCTATGAATTAACAAGAATTCCAACAATATATCCATATATTGTATCTAATCCTGGTGAAGCTATGGTTGCAAGAGATAGGGGTTTAGCAATGCTTATTACTCACATGACTCCTGCCATAGTAACATCTGAGTTATATGGTAATTATTCAATTTTGAATAATTATATTAATAATTATAGGGATCAAATTAAACTTAATGTTACTTCTAATGCTAATATATATAAGGAAAAAATTCTTAAATTAGCTCCTAATTTAGGTTTTAGACGAATGTCTAAAGATGAGTCTTTTAATCACTGGTTGGATGAACTGCACCTTTATCTTGAAAGTATGAGTGATGATCTAATGACTTATGGTTTACATAATTTAGGTAAAGTTTTATCTGGTAATGAATTATCTGAAGAAGTTGTCACTATTGTAACTTCTCAAACTAAGATTTACAATCAAATAATGGAATTTTTATATCCTAAGTTGAAAGGCAAGGACTTTTATAAGGATATTCAGGGAGATGTTAAATACATTAATGAACGTCACGCTATTCAGGCATTCTTAAGTAATTATGTTCATGATTTAATTAATGGATCTTCTGTTTTGGAATTATCTGTTAAATTAGGTGTAAATAAGGATAGTTCATTATTCTCATCAATGAAATATGCTCAGGAGGTAATTGTCAATATTCAAAATAACAATGAATGGAATGCAATTCTTACTGCATTATCTGGTGGATATGTTGAAGCAGGTTTATTTGCAGATCCTGCATATGGGGATTCAATTCCAACAGGTTATGATGGATATGCATCTGATCCTACTAGGATGCCATCTGAGGCAGCATATGAATCTGCAGTTAATATAGTTAATTTATTACTCGCCGATTATTATGAAAAACATGGTAAATGGCCAGAAATGACTGCATTAATATTGTGGGGTACAGAAATATCCAGAACTGAAGGAATTGGTGTTGCAGAATTTTTATACTTCTTGGGATGTAAACCAAAATGGGCTGAAAATGGTAAAGTGATTGGTGTTGAATTACTTCCTTTAGATGACTTAAAAGTGAAATTACATAATGGTTCCATTGTTAATAGACCTAGAATTGATGTGTATGCAAGTTTAGTTACAAGTAATAAAGATTGGATTACTTGGATGGTAACTGCAACTAGGTTAGCAGCAAATACGGGGGAAAGTGAAAAAGATAATTTTGTTATAAAACATTATAATGAAAATCCTACTCTTGATAGATTATTCGGTCTTCCAGGTAATATTCTTGAAGGTACTGGTATGAGTACACTTATTCCAAATACTGCTAATTGGAATATTTCAACAATTAATGTTAAGGGTATGAATATCTATTTGGATAGTGTTTCATTTGCATGGACTATTGATGAAAATGGTAATATTAAGATTACTAAACAAAAAGATACTTATAAATATCTCCTTACAAAAACAGAGTTAATCACACAAAATCTTGATAGTACTTGGAGAATTTTAGATTCCGATGATTATTATGATTGGTTTGGTGGATTATATAATGCTGCTTCAATTTTAAGACAAAAATCTGGTTTAAATAGGCCAGATACTTCATTTGTGGATATCCGTGATAAGAACAGATATGTCACTAGGACTTATGAGGATGAAATGGAGTTCGAAATTAGGACAACTCTTTTAAATCCAAAATATCTTGGACCTCTTAAAGGGACTGCGGCAGGTATGAACTGGATTGCAGCAAGAATGCAAAATACATTTGGTATTTTGACCATTAGCGGTAATAAGTTAAATAAAGAGTTGGGTGATCAAATGTCTGATACTCTTTTGGACTTAGTTGGTGATGTTAAGGATGCGAGTACATCATATGGTATTCAATCTGCTCTTGCACATATGATTTATTTAGCGACTCAAGGAACATGGGATGCAGACGATGTAACACTTCAAAAACTTGCTGATGCATATATTCAGCAAGTTCTTCAATATGGTGTTGCATGTTGCCATCATACTTGTAAAAATTTGGATTTTAATAACAAAGTCATTCAATCAAGTTCATTAACTCCATCTCAAAAAGCAAAATTTGCAAAGATATTAGCTCAAGCCACTGATACTGATCCATTGTATGAAATGGAAAATGATTCAGGTAATGATGAGAAGAATGTACAAGACTTTGTCAATGGGACTACTGATGATAAACAATCAAGTTCTGAATCTGGGGGTAAAACACCTGTTGGACAAGATGCGTCTCAACCAGGGGATGCAAAATATGCTTCACAATCTCAAGATTCAAGTTCTTCATCAGGAATTTCTGGTGCTAATGCATATGAGTTATCTCAACAATCTGCTTCAAAATCAGCTACTGCAGCTGAATCTAGCATGCCTATATTTGTTATAATTGCAATTATTATTTTAATTGTAATTTTCTTAGTTGGATATGTTAGGAATCAAAAAGACGAAGATTTTGATGATTATTGATTTAATCATCAACTTTTTTTATTTTAGAAATTTTTAAATATACTTTAATCATAAATACATTACTATATTAGATTATTTTTAAAGTTTAATTTAATTTTAAATTTAAAGTATAATGGAATTTAATGTTGTTGAGGTATATTAAATGGTTAAAAAAATTAATTGTGTATTGGTTTTATTACTACTTATTTTCATATCAATGACTAGTGTTTGTGCTAGTGAAGATATTAATGATACATTAAGTTGTGATGAATCAATTTCGGATAACTCATTATCTAATGAGATGTATTCTTCTAATGATAATGTTATTTTAAGAGGGAATACAATACATGAATTAAATGTGGCTAATTATTCAAATTATTTTAATAAAAATGGTAATTTAATTTCTCCTGAGGTTAAGTCGGGGGATACCATTAAATTAACTGGGGACTGGAAAGATACTAGTTTTAATTTTAATAAAACTTTAAATATTGTTTATTCACAGTCAAATCCTATGGAAAATTGTATTTTCACATTTACTAATGGAGCAAATGGGAGTTCCATCACTGGTTTAAAAATAGCAAACACAAAAAACTATAATTATGGAATTTTCTTAAATAATGCAAGTAATTGTATTATAAAAGACTGTTTTATTAACAATACGGGTATGTCTTCTTATGCTTTATGTATAGCTAATGGTGCAACATACAATACTGTTACGAATAATGTGTTCAGTACATATGGTATAACTTATGGTCAGGGAACCAGATCTACATCACCTGTTCTCCTATGTGGTGCTCATCATAATTATATTGCAAGTAATAGCATTGGTTGTGATGATGCAAATGCAATTTATTTGTCTAGTTTTGAAGGAGGCCCTTTAAAAGGAGGTGTTTCCAATTTTAATTTAATTTTTAATAATACAATCAAATATAATGTGTTGCCAACTTCTTGGGCTTATGGTATTCAAATTATGGGTGCAAATAATAAAATTGATTATAATATTGTAATTGGCGCTTTTAGAGGTATTTGTACCTCTGGTGGTTTCAATGAAATAGTCAATAATAAAATTATCAATATTACTGGATCCGATTATAATCACTTGGGTGTTGAAGTTGGAGGGGAATATGCAATTGTTGCTTCAACTAATACAATTGTAAAAAATAATACTATTGTAAATGCAAAAACCCTTTCTAATTTTGGAGCAATTTTCGCAGGAGAAAATGTCGTTATTGAAAATAATATTATTGATGTTGTATCTGCAGGATACGGTATTCAAGCAACTGCAAGTAATATTTCTATTAAAAACAATAATATCCGTACTAATTTTGGTGCAGGTATCTTTTGGAAAGGTAAGAATTATGAATTAGTTGTAATTGATAATAATATCACAAGTGTATCTGGTGTGGGTATTTTAATTACAAAAGAAAGTTCTAAAAAAATGCCTGGAAATGTGACTATTGTAGGTAATTATATTTCAACTGGGAACATGTTTGCAATTGATGCAAGGGATATAGATGTAACTACTACAAATATCATTGAAAATAATTGGGGTAAAGGAATTATCACAACACCTGAAGGTTCTTTTGATTCATCAAAACCAAAATATATTTTCAATGGAACAAATTATAATATCACACCTGAAAACTTCAATGATTATTTTGATGTTGGAGGTACATTAAATCCTTCAATTAAAAATGGTGATATTTTATATTTCGAAGGTAATTTTGTAAATGTTGGTGTATTATATATTAATGCGGCTGTTAAATTAACTGGAAATCATCCAATATTTTATAATACTACATTTAGGATATCTGATGGTGTTTGGGTTGAAAATTTAACAATTAAAAATAAATATTCAGAAAGAATCAATGCATGGGGAATTCTTGTCTACAACACGTTTGGTGCAAAAATTACTAATTGTGATATTGAAGTAACTGACCCTAATGCCGCATATGCTATTTATGTTGTTGAATCTAGTGATATTGATGTTTTAAATAACAAACTTTATTCTAGTGGTGATTATTTAACTTATACCTTATTAGCTATTAGTGTTGAAGACTGTAATTTTATTAACAATACAATTGGCACTGTTGGAACTGGTATTGAACATGGATTTGAAAATAATCATTGTATTGATGGTAACTCTACTTGTGTGGATGGAAATAGTAACTGTGTAGATGGCTCTGATTGTACTGATGGTAATTCAATATGTGCAGATGGATCTGTATGCACAAGTGGTAATTCAATTACTGGAAATCATGTTTTAAGGGAAGTTTATAGAACTTATGGTATTTTGATGGCATATTCATCAGGATGTAATGTTTCTAGAAATAGTGTAACTGTGACCTCTAAATTAAACAAAACATCTGGTTTGGGCAACTCTACTTCAGTTAACATTCATAATTCCATCTCTACAAATTCTGTTGTGGGCATAGATTTGTATTACAATAGTCATAATAATACATTTTTTGAAAATTATGTTTACATAAAAGCTAATGATAATTATATTTATGGTATGGGTGTTTTAGGTTATTACACTGGACATGATGCTCCTGAAGGCCAGGATGCAACTAATAACGAATTCATCAACAACAATATTGTTTTGGAAGGAACTTATTTTGTTCAAGGATTAGTAATCGGTCATGAGTCTTTAAACACAACTCTTGTTGGAAACACTATTTATGCTAGTTCTGAAAATTATTCATATGGTATTAATTTAGAAACATCTCAAAAGTCAATTATTAAAGATAATGCCTTCACATTAAATTCTAATATTGTATATGGTGTTGAAGCATTCAGTTCTAATGGTAATACTATGGATGATAATGAATTTGATATTGAAGCTAAACAAGCATATGGTATTGTACTTTCAAATTCTGAAAATAATTGTATTGTGGGAAACAAAATTGTTAATAATGTGACTGGTGAAGAAATTGATTATAACGTTTATGATTCAGTAGGCATTGGTGTTGCTGATGTATATCTTAAATCTAAATCTTCTAATAATTTTGTGAATAATAATAATTTCACTTCAACAAAAGGTTATGCAATTATTGTTGATGATTTGGCAGTTAACAATATAATCACAGAAAATTACTTAAAATCTGAAAAAGGCATTGGGAATAAAGCTATTAATAATACAAATAACAATGTTGTTAAAGATAATTATGTTTATATTTTAGATGGTGTGCTTTCTGATGTTTCTGTAAAATATTTGGATACTGCAGATATTACTTTTAAAATTGATGTTGATGGGGTTTTAGTTAAATTTTATATTGATGATAATGAAATTGGAAGTGCAATTTCTTTAAATGGTGTTGCAACATTAACATATAAATTTGATAAATTTAAACCAATTGATTCTCATTATATTGATGCTATTGCAACTAAAGAAGATTATTTGACTGGGGAATTTTATTCAAGTTTAACTGTTGAAAAAGGAACATTTAATGTCAGTTTCAATGATGTATCAGCATATCCTACCTCAAATGGTAATTTTGTAGTAACTGTTAAAGATTCTGATGGAAATCCGGTATCTGGAATTGTTATTAAATTTTATAGATTACAGGGTAGAGAAGTTTACATTGGTGCAGCAACAACTGATAAGAATGGGGTTGCTAAGTTATCCAGTGAAATTCCAACAATTGATAAAGGCACTTACAAATTATCCGCTAAAATTTCTGGAAATAATTTTTTTGAAGCAAGTACTGGTGAAGCTAATTTGACTATAACATCTAAACCTGTAATTACTATTTACAAAACTAGTTCCGTTTATTATGGAAACACAATCAAATATAAAGTTCGTATTAAAGATGAAAATGGAAAATATGCTACTGCAGGTAAAATTGTAACGATTAAAGTAAATGGTAAAACTTACGCTATTAAAACTGATAAAAAGGGATATGCTTCTAAATCTCTTAGTTTAAAAGCAAAAACTTATAAAGTCACTGTTCAATATAAAACTGTTACTTCTTCAAGTAAAATAACATTTAAACCAACATTAATAGCTAAAAGTATTGCTAAAAAGAAAACTAAAATAACTAAATTTTCAGTTAAATTAGTTAACAAATACGGTAAAATATTAAAATACAAAAAAATTACTTTCAAATTCAAAGGCAAAAAGTACACAGCTAAAACCAATAAGTATGGTCATGCTACAGTATCTCTTAAAAACTTGAAAGTTGGTAAATATACTATTACATCAACTTACGGTGGATGTACAATTTCAAACAAAATAACTGTAAAAAAATAAGGGTTTTCACCTTTATTTTAATTTTTTTTCAAAATTAATTTAATAACTTTTAAATATACTTAAATACTAATTCTTATTTATAGTCAATTATTTTAAAGTTTATATCAATTAAATTAGACTATTATTTTATTTAATATATATTAAATGAGGTGGAATTATTAAAGGGAAAAGCTTTATTATCTTCTTGATTTTACTTTCAGTAATACTATTGTCTGCGGGTGTCGCTTTTGCCGTATCTGATGATAATGATACTGTGGTTTTCGAGGAGGTAATTCAAGATGAGAATGCTCTAGCAATTTATTCTGATAATTCTGATTTATCGGAGGATACTCCTAAAACTCAATCTAATGTGGTAACAAAAGACACATTCCATAATTATTTTGATGATTCTGGAAATTTATTGGATGATGTTTCGAGTGATGAATTAGTATTTGAAGGGGATTTTACTGGGCTTGATGTTAGTTATATGACAATAGGTAAATCAATTAAATTATCTGGTAATAATGTTGCAATTAATGGTGTTTCTTTTGTTATTTATGCGGATAATGTTGTAATTGATGGATTTAATCTTACTCAATCTGCGGATTCTAATTTATTTTCTGTTTCTGGTGCATATGGTGTAACTTTATCGAATAACTTAATTAATTTCAAAACACTTGAAGGATATGATGGTTATGCTATTTATGCTGACACTGTAAATGGATTAAAAATTTTAAACAATACAATCAATTATGCTGGAAATACTGATGGTACTGTTGTTAACAATGCTATTCGTGTAACTTGTGATGAAGATTCAGAAATCACTTCTAAAAATACTGTTGTTGATGGTAATATCATTAATATTGAACTTCCTTCTGTAGCGGTTTATTATAATCCTGAAACTTGGGAAGCAAAAACTCTTTCTGAATGTGTTGTATTTTATTACTGTGATGGTGTAAAATTCACTAACAATCGTGTTGACTTAAAATATTCTAATGTAAAAGGTTCTTATGATACTATTTATGCATTAAGTGTAAGGGGAAATGCATATAACTTTGGATCAGAAGACCCGATTGCTTGTTATAATATTGAAATTTCTAACAATACAATAAATGCTGCGGGTCACAGTTACATTTATGGGGTTTATGTATCTGGGGAAGATATTAAACTTTCAAATAATGTAATCAATGTAACTTCTGATGCTAATTATGCTAATGGGGTCACTGTTGATGGTCCCGCATCAGATGTAATCTTAAATAATAATTTAATTATTGTTGAATCTCCAACTGTGGCTTATGGTGTTTATTCTTACCAGTATATGGGCGCAATTAAAGATATTTCCTATATAAATAATACAATTGTGGGCAAATCTTATGCTGCTTGTGGTATGGAAATAGTTGAAATGAATCCATACATTGCAAATAATACTATAATTGTAAATGGTAATTACACAACAGCTGTTGTTGCAAGTATCAGGAATAATGGAACTATTTCTGGCAATAATATTGCAGCTTTAGGGAAGAATAATGGCACTGCTGGTACTGGGGATGGATTATTGCCTAAAAATTCTGTAGCTATTGGCGTAAAAGGCAAGGTATTGATTGAAAATAATGACATAATCTCTTCTGGTGTTGGCATTAATATTGTGGAAGACGGTGCAGTAACTATAAGAAACAATGATATTTCTGTTGATAATGTTGGTGATGTTGAAAGCTATGCAATTTATTCTGAAATTGGCAATTTAAATATTTTAAATAATAATGTTAAATTCATTGGAAATACTATTGGTACTGTTGTTAATAATGCAATTTTTGTAACTGGTGATGAAGATAATAAAGCAGCTGCTAAAAACATTCTTGTTAAAAATAATACTATTGACATTAAATTACCTTCTGTAGCTGTAGGTTATGATCCTATAACTTATGCTCCAACAGTTGTCTCTGAAGGTATTGTTTTCCACTACTGTGAAAATCTAACATTTGCTGATAACACTGTTTATCTCAAATATAATAATGTTATTGGTGCTTATGATACTATTTATGTTTTAAGCGTAAAAAGCAATGCTTATAATTATGAATTTGATGATGATTACAATTTAGTTTATCCAATTGTAAGTTCTGATGTTTTAATTTCTAATAATGTTATCGTTGCTGAAGGACACAGTTACATTTACGGTATTTTCACTGCTGCTGATAAATTCATTGTCAGCGATAACTCTCTAAATGTTTCATCTGATGTATATTATGCAAATGGTATTGATGTTGATGCATTATCTGCTAATGGTGTTGTGAAAAATAATGAAATTGTTGTAACTGCTACAAATGTAACTTATGGTATTTATTCCGCTAATTATATGGGTCCTGTTGAAAACATCACTTATGATGGTAATATTATTGATGTAAAATCATATGCTGCTTGTGGTATGGAATTATTGGAAGCTAATCCATATGTTTATAACAATTCTGTTGTTGCTAAAGGTAATTACACATATGGTATTGTTACAAGTGTTAAGGAAAATGCAACCATTATTTCTAATAATATTAACTGTATTGGTAGTGAAATTGGTGAAATTAGTTCTGGAGACTCTATTTTGCCGAAAATCTCTTTAGGTATTAGTACTAAAGGGGATGTTTTAATTAAAAATAATAATATTGCAACTACTGGTACTGGAGTTAAAAATTTAGATGGTGCTGTTGATATTATAAATAACATTATTAAAACCACTGGTGATTATGCAATTAATGCCACTGGCTCTGATTTAAATGTTAACAATAATAGTTTAATAGCTAAAAAAGGTGTGGGTTCCAGTTCTATTGTTTCTGATAAATATGTTGTTTCTATTGATAACACTCCTGTATTGAAAACTGTCATTTCTGCTCCAATTATAGTTACTCAATATAATGATGGGGTATTTTTCAGAGCTACTTTGCATGATGAAAATGGTGATCCAGTTTCAAATGCAAACATCACTTTAACTGTAAATGGTGTTACTTTCACTGAAAAAACTGATGAAAAGGGTTTAGCAGTATTTGTCATTGATTTAAATGCAGGATATTATGAAGTTTCAGTTTCATATGCTGGTAATGATATATACGGGCCTAAAACTGTAACTAGTGCTATTGAGGTTGATTTGTCTGCAAGTGAAATTGTGGCAAAAACATCTTCTACTATTTATTTAACTGCTGTAAAATCTGGTTCATACTTTAATTTAGTATTAAAAGATTTAAAAGGTAATTTATTAGCAAAAGAAAAAGTTACTATTACATTTAATGGTAAAACCAAAACATATGTTACTAATGTAAATGGTGTAATTAAATATAAACTTTCAGCTTCTAAAACTGGAACTTATACTTTAAAAATGAAGTTTGCCGGTGATAAAAACTATGTGGGTTCTTCTGAAACTGCAAAAATTAAGATTATTAAACAATCATCTAAATTATCTGCAGTTAAAAAGACTTTCAAAGCTAAAACTAAAACTAAAAAATATACTATTGCTTTAAAAGATAGTAAAGGTAAAGCTATTAAGAAAGTTAAAGTTAATATTAAAGTTAAAGGTAAAACCTACAAGGCAATTACTAATTCCAAAGGTAAAGCTACTTTTAAAATTACCAAATTAACTAAAAGAGGAACTTACTTAGCTAAAGTTAAATTTTTAGGTAATAATTACTACAAATCAACTTCAAAAAATGTTAAAATTACTGTTAAAAAATAGGGATTTTTAATCTCTACTCTTTTTTTATTTTTTCATGTAGATTACTTAATTCATATATCTAATTTTTAATTCATAGATTAATTATTTTACATGTTTATTTTATAATAAGTAATAATTAATTGATAACTATTAATTTAATTAATCTAATTTATGATTATTCGGTGGTCAAATTCTTTTTGAGTTTGATATTTGTAAAAAAGTATTCTAGAGTATATTGAAAAATAATTTTATAAAAAGGGAGGGAAAGTAAATTAGCATTGGGCCAATTTACTTCATCGCATCTTTGACTCTATCAAAGAGTCCTTTTTCAACATGTTTTATTTCATCTCCGCTGATTTCAGCGAATTCTTTAAGTAAGTCTTTTTGTTTTGAACTTAATTTTTTAGGAACAACAACTACAACTTTCACATAGAGGTTTCCTCTGCTTGAATGTCTAACAGAGTTCATACCTTGTCCTCTTAATTTGTAAACAGTTTCGCTTTGTGTTCCAGGAGTGACTTTGAATTCAACTTCGTTTCCTTCAATAGTGGGGATGCTAATAACATCACCAAGTGCTGCTTGTGGGAAACTAATTTGTTGTTCTAAGTATAAGTGGTCTCCTTCACGTGTAAATCGTTTATGTTTTTTAACATGTACTGTAACAATTAAATCTCCTTCAAGACCTTCTGCATCACCACAGTTTCCTTCATTTGACACTCTTAGGTGATTTCCTTCATCAACCCCTTCAGGTATTTCGATTTTAATTGTTTTAGTTTTTCTTACACTACCTCTTCCGTGACATTCATCACATGGGTCTGTAATAATCTTACCAGTACCTCCACACTCTCTACAAGGTCTTACATTAACCATTTGTCCAAGGAATGTGTTACTGACTTCTTTAATTTGACCTGTTCCACCACAGGTCTTACATGTCTCTGGATTAGATCCAGGTTTAGATTTAGATCCTTTACATGTGGGGCATAATTCACTTCTGGTAATTTTTATTTCTTTTTCGCATCCATTGAATGCTTCTTCTAATGTTATCGGTATTTCTGTGTAGATATCTGAACCTCTTTGAGGGCCAGTTCTTCCACTTCTAGAACGTGATCCTCCACCAAAACCGAACATGTCAAATATATTTCCTATATCAAATCCTTGGAAAATATCTTCGAAGTTTACATTTTGATAGAAATCTTCAGCACTAAATCCATCCATTCCTGCATGACCAAATTGATCGTATCTTTGGCGTTTATCATCATCAGACAAGACAGCGTAAGCTTCACTTACTTCTTTAAACTTATCTTCTGCATTAGGTTCATCACAAACATCAGGATGGTATTTTCTGGCTAATTTACGATAAGCTTTTTTAATTGTCTTTTCATCAGCAGATTTATCTACTCCAAGAACTTCATAATAATCGCGCTTGTCTGCCATTCATTCACCCTATTAAAAATAATTTTTAAAAAAAATAGATAGAAAAAATAATAGTTTTATCTATTGTTAGTTTATTATTGATTCTGATTGTTATTAACCTAACAATGTAATAAAACTTTATTATTTAATCTAGTCTTTTACTTCATAGTCTGCATCAATTGTGTCATCATCTTTGTCTTGAGCACCAGCATTAGGGTCAGCACCTGCTTGTTGTTGTGCTTGTGCTTCAGCTTGTGCTTGTTGGTAGATTTTTGCACCAATCTCTTGAACTACATTAGATAATTCATCGGATTTTGCTTTAATGGCATCAATGTCATCGCCAGCTATAAGTTCTCTTAATTCTTTAACAAGGTCTTCAACTTTTGTTTTTTCATCTTCAGATACTTGATCTTTGAGTTCCTCTAAGGTTTTTTCTGAAGTGTAGATTAATGAGTCTGCATTATTTCTGATTTCAATTTCTTCTTGTCTTTTAGCATCAGCTTCAGCATTCATTTCTGCTTCTTTGATTTTTTGTTCGATTTCTTCATCAGATAATTTAGTTGAGGAAGTAATTGTAATAACTTGTTCTTTACCAGTTCCTTTATCTTTTGCAGTTACATTAATAATACCATTTGCATCAATATCAAATGTCACTTCAATTTGCGGAACTCCTCTTGGTGCAGGAGGGATACCTACAAGTTGGAAACGTCCAAGTGAAGTGTTGTCCGCCGCCATTTTTCTTTCTCCTTGCAATACATTAATATCTACAGATGGTTGATTATCTGCAGCTGTGGAGAATACTTGACTTTTCTTAGTAGGGATTGTAGTGTTCCTTTCAATTAAAGTAGTTGATACTCCACCTAAAGTTTCAATACCTAAAGATAATGGAGTTACGTCTAAAAGAACGATGTCTTTAATTTCACCAGCTAATACTCCTCCTTGAATAGCAGCACCCATAGATACACATTCCATAGGGTCAATACCACGTTCTACTGGTTTACCTATGAATTTTTCAACGAATGTTTGCACAATTGGCATTCTGGTAGGTCCACCAACTAAAATAATTTTATCAATTTCAGATTTTTTCATTTTAGCATCATCTAATGCTTGTTGCATTGGTTTACCGGATTTTTCAACAATGCTGTCAACTAATTCTTCTAATTTTGCTCTTGTAAGATCACTAATTAAATTTTTAGGAGTTCCGTCAGCACCCATTGCAATGAATGGTAAATTAACTTGGGTAGTTGTAGTAGTGGATAATTCAATTTTTGCTTTTTCAGCAGCTTCTCTTAATCTTTGTACTGCTTGATCATTGTCCATTAAATCTATACCTTCTTGAGATTTGAATTCCTCAGCTAAGTATTTGATTAATACGTTATCCATATCAGTACCACCAAGTTGGGTATCTCCGCTGGTAGCTCTTACTTCAAATACTCCTCCACCGAATTCCATAATGGTTACATCTAAGGTACCTCCACCTAAATCGTAAACCATGATGTTCATGTCATCATCATCTGCTTTATCAAGACCGTATGCAAGGCTTGCTGCAGTTGGTTCATTTACGAGTCTTACAACATCGAGTCCAGCGATAGTTCCTGCATCTTTAGTTGCAGTCCTTTGATTGTCATCAAAGTAAGCAGGCACGGTAATTACAGCTTTTTCGATAGGTTCTCCTAAGAATGTTTCCGCATCTTTTTTAATTTTTTGTAAGATAAATGCAGAGATTTCTTGAGGGGAGTATTGTTTTCCATTTACTGTAACTTTGTGATCAGTACCCATACTTCTTTTAATTGCACTAATAGTATTTTCTGGGTTGGTTACAGCTTGTCTTCTTGCCGGTTCACCCACTAACATTTGACCTTCTTGGGTAAATGCAACATAACTTGGGAAAGATTTACCATATTGACTTGCTCCTTCTGCAGAAGGGATTGTGGTTGGTTTACCTCCTACAAGCACTGATGCTGCAGAGTTACTTGTTCCTAAATCAATTCCAATTATTTTTTCTTTTTTAGTATCAGACATAATTATCACCTAATTTTTTATAAATAAATTAATAAACATTATTTTTTACAAACAATAACTTTTGAGTATTTGAGGACTTTATCTTTGTACATGTAGCCTTTCATTAACTCTTCTATAATATAATTATTTTCAACATCTTCAGATTCTTGAACCATCATTGCTTCATGTTTGTTCAAGTCAAATTTTTCTCCTTTTGTGGGAATTTCTTCAACACCCTCTTTTGTTAAAATATCTTTGAATTTATTATAAATGAGTTCTACACCTTCTTTTAAGTCTTCATCATTCTTAATTTCTAAAGCTCTACCGAAATCTTCGTAGCAATCAAGAAAATCTTTTATTATATCTTCATTTGCGAATTTGATAAGATCTTTGTTTCTTTTATCAGTAATTTTTTTGAAATTTTCGAAATCTGCTTGAAGTCTTTGTGAAAGTGAAATGTATTCTTTAGTTTCTTCTTCTTGTTTTTCAAGATTTTCTTTGACTTCTTTTAACTCTTCTTCTTTAAGGGTTAATTCTTCAAGAAGCTCATCATATTTTTCTTGAATGTCTTGAGTTTCAACTTCAGTTTCGCTTTTATTTTCGTCAGTCATATTTGCACCTTTTAGGTTTTTTGAAAAACTTTTGTAATAACTTTCCTGCGAGAACTTAAACTTTGAGCTCTTTAATATTGGTATTTGGGAATTTATGGACATATAGGAAAATGGTTCATTCATTTAAAGTTATTACATTAAGTTTTTCTGAACCAAATATTAAAGTAACAAAAAGTTATCTTTCTCTTACATTATTATAGTAACAAAAAGTTATATAAAGGTTTCGATATAATGTATAATTATGAGTAGAAATGATGACATTGATAATATTAAAAAAAATCGTAAAGATGTCAATTCTTCTAATGGCCACATAGAAATTAGAGGAAACTATAATGACCAATTGGGAGGGATTGACAAAGAAGACATTCTTGATGTAATGGGTTGTAAGACTAGAAGGGACATTATAAATCTTTTAAGGGAAGAACCTATGTTTGTTAGTGAAATCTCAAATGAACTGGATATTGGTCAAAAAGCAATTATAGCTCATTTACGGGCAATGGAAGATATAGGGATATTGAATTCTTCTTATAAAAAGATTTTAAGAGGACGTCCACGTAAATACTATGATTTACAAAATGAAGTTAATATTCATATTACTATTAATAGAAATACTTTTGATGTTAACTTATCTGAGGACATGCTTAATACATTACAACTTCCATCTGGTGATGAATGGTCTAAATTATTGGATATTGAAAAAAGAATAGATGATGGACAACTTGAAGCTATTGAAGAGTTGAAAAATCAAATAAGATTGTATGGCAATCTTAAAGAAAGAGCAGAATACATTCTCGAAAGAATTTTGAGGACTAGATAGTTGGGTAATTGTAGGATGGTTTATATTCGAATCATCTTTTTATATTTTTTTAGCAATTATTGCTTGGCCTAATGATACAGATCCATCTCCGGCACAAGTATTTTTGTGTTGGATGAAATTAAATCCATTATTTTCTATACAATTTTTAACGATGTTTGTAATGGCTTCGTTGTAAAATACTCCTCCGGTAACACCAATTTCCTGAATATTCTTTTTATTTGCAGAATTTATTGCAAGCTTACTTAAACCACGTGCAATTGCATTTTGACCGGCAGCTGCAACATCCGCTTTTTTTTCACCATTTTGATATAACTTTACAACTTCTTTTAATATCTCACTTGTGTTTAAAATATTATTTTCAATAGTTATTGGAATTTCTATATTTTTAGTAGCATAATATGCTGCAGATTCAAGTTTCATAGAACATTCTCCTTCATATGTACGTTCATTACATATTTCAAGAGCGACTGCCATTGAATCAAGAACTCTTCCAGTGCTTGTTGTTTTACCCACATTTATTCCAGCATTTATTTGTTTGAAAATATTTTTTATTTCAATTTCCCCATATTTAAAATAATTAGAATAATTTTTAATTAAATTTTCATCATTTAATATGCTTGCAAGCATTCTAGCAGGATATTTTGTAGCAACATCTCCTCCGGGCATTAATTGGGGTTGTAGGTGACCTAACCGTTCAAATTTTTTGATATCCGTGTAGAGAATTTCACCACCCCAACTTGTTCCATCACTTCCGTAACCTACTCCATCAGCGGCAATTACAATCATTTCATCAATTGCACTATCATTAGCAAGAGCAACAGAATGTGCATGATGGTGTTGTATTGGGAGGAATTCTGCATCATATTTTTCAGCAAATTCATGAGCAAGTTTTGTTGTGAAAAAATGTGGGTGCATATCACAAGCAATTGCATCAAATTCATTTATTTTTGTAATTCTTTGCATATTTTCAATAGCTTCTCTAAGAAATTCTAATGTTTTTGGTTTATTTGTATTTCCAATGTGTTGGGAAGGATATACAATGTTATCTTTTGCAATTGAAAATGTAACATCAAGTTCTGGACCTAATGCAAGTACATTTAACTCATTTACCTCATAATTTATTGTGTACGGTTCGGGTGTGTATCCACGTGATCTTCTAATAAATGATAACTCATTGTTTCTAAATCGAATTACTGAATCATCACATCTGTTTAATATTTGACGATTATGAATTAATGAATAATCATTGATTCCATTTATGATGTCTTCATTTTTAATCATCATAGGTTCTCCAGGAATATTCGCGGAGGTCATAACATATGTGTCAATATCTCCTTCATCAAATAGTAAATAATGCATTGGGGAGTAAGGAAGCATCACACCAATATTATGAAGTCCCGGAGATAAGCTTTCAGGAAATGGGTAATTATCTTTCTTCTTTAAAATAACAATTGGCCTTTTATTCGATGTTATTGTATCAATTTCTTTTTTGCTCAATTCCGCATATTTTTTAAGGCTCTCTAAATCTTTGCACATCACTGCAAAAGCCTGGTTTGGGCGATTAAGACGTTTTCTTAATTCTTTAATGGCTTTATCGTTATAAGCATCGACAACAAGATGTGTCCCGCCAATTCCTTTAATGGCTAATATTTTACCTTCTTTTAATTTATCAGCACCTATTTTTATGGGAGTATTGGTATTTATTTTATTCCTACCTTCATAAATTTCCATTCTGGGTCCACATTCGCTACAACATATTGCTTCACCATGATAACGTCTGTTTAGTGGTTCTTTGTATTCAACTAAACAATCATCACATAATGGAAATTCGTCCATTGAAGTTTTTATTCTATCATAAGGAACACTATTAATCACTGTAAATCTTGGTCCACAATCAGTACATGCATTAAACGCGTATTTATAACGTCTATCATTGGGATTTCGTATTTCTTCAAGGCATCTATCACAAATTGCAATGTCTGGCGGGATTACACTAATTCCAGAATATGAATCATCACTTTCAATTATTTCAAATTCTTCATAATTGGTCATCTCAATATCTTCGACATCCATGGAATTGATTTTAGCTATTGGTGGTAACTCTTTAGGTAGTTTTTCAATAAATAATTCGGTATTTTCACCTTCAATAATGATTTCAACAACATTTCCAAGGTTTCTGACATATCCTTTAAGATTCAGTTCAACTGCTAATCTATAAACATATGGTCTAAATCCTACACCTTGTACTATTCCTTGTGTTAAAATCTTTAAAGCATTCATTAGATTATAATATTGTAAGTTAAATTTTATATAATTTTATCTTAAATATTATACTATGAGAGAGATTCTTGAAAGATTAGTCAATGGTAAAATTAATATTGAGGATGCAGAAAGATTGATTAATGCGGACCATATTTTGGAATTTGATGATGTTGCTAAATTTGATGCAAAAAGAAAGGATAGGACAGGATTTCCTGAGGCTGTTTTTGCACAAAGTAAGACATATGAGGATTTACTTTTAATCATTGAAAAATACATGGAATCTGATAATAATGATTTAATTATTACTAGGTTGTCTAATGAAAGATATGAACATATTTTAGATGATATGGATGATAGCTCATTTATTTTTGAGTATAATGAACGTGCTCAAATTTTAATTATTAGAAAAACAATTGTTGATAAACAATCAATTGCTAAAATTGGTATTATGACTGCTGGAACTTCTGATATTAATATTGCTGAAGAAGCTCGGGTAATTGTGGAAGAAGGTGGTTGTGAAACTATTGTTTCTTATGATGTGGGTGTAGCTGGAATCCATAGGTTATTCCCTCAAATTGCCCGTATGGTTGAAGAAAATGTTCGTGCAATCATTGTTTGCGCTGGAATGGAAGGTGCTCTTCCTTCTGTTGTTGCAGGGCTTGTGGATGTTCCGGTTATTGCAGTTCCCACTTCTGTAGGTTATGGTGTTGGAGAAGGTGGAAGGGTTGCTCTTGATGCTATGCTTCAATCATGTGCACCTGGAATCGCAGTTGTAAATATTGATAATGGTTTCGGAGCTGGCGTATTTGCACTTACTATTGTAAACAGTGATTAAATTGAAATATGTAAATTTTGACCCTCAAATTCATGATACATATAAAGTTGCTAAATTAGTTTACGATGTTGATTTTAGAACTTTTGATTTATTATTTAAAAATAAAGATAATGCTATTTCAACTATTGAACATGATTTAAAAAAACATGAACCTGAAAAAACTTTTAAGGTAATTTTAAATGATAATGATGAAATAATTGGCATGTTAATGGTATTTATTTCTAAAAAACCCCATGATTTTAGATTGAAATCATTAAAATTGATCATTGTGGATATATTAGATTATTTTGTCCTTTGTGATGTTAAAAAAGGTGATTTGTATGTTGCTGAAATTGCAATTGATGATTCTCTAAGGGGTCAAGGAATAGGTAGAAAAGTCTTACTTGATGTCATTGATTATGCTCGATCTATGAATCTGAACCGTGTTATATTAGATGCTGATTTTCGTAACACTGAAGCCAGAAAACTTTATCAAAAAATAGGTTTTACAATTTTCAATAAAAAAAGAGTTAAAATTGGAAGTTTTGAGAGGGGTATGCAAAATATGGAATTAATCCTTTAGATTAATTTCTTTAATTCTGTCATAAACTCTTTTACAATTATTTTTATCATTAAATTTAAAAGTATTTTTAATTCTATTAGAATATTTTTCCTTAATTTTACAATCATTTTCAATATACTCAATTATCAAATCAACTAATTCATCTTCATTTTTAACAACTTCTCCAAATCCCATTGTTTCATAATCAAAATAACTATCATTTAAATTAAAATGATAATCATTACTGTAATGATAGTATAAGACTGGTTTATAGAGATATGCAAAATCAAATGCTACTGATGAGTAATCTGTCACTGTTAAAGATCCGCTATTGAATAATTCTTGATATTTTGCTTCATCATAATCAACAATTTTAACATAATCATTTTTATCAAATAACTCGATAAAATTATAAACATTGGGGTGGGGTTTAAATATTATTTCATAGTTATTTTCACGAGCTACTTCAATTAATTGTTTATTATTTATTAATGAGTTAAATTTCTTGAAAAATTCATTTTTTTTAATATATTCATCCGATTTATTATCTAAGTCTCGCCTCCAAGATGGCATGATAAGTATCTGTTTTTTATTTTCCTGATTTTTAAGACTATCAAATCTAGGCAATCCTAATAATTGAACAACATAATCGTCGTAATTGTAAGGATTTTTGAATATGGATTCATATTCTTGGATAGTTGAAGTTAAAAATAAAGATAAATTCATGTCTGCTTTATTTGCCCAATATGAAATATCATCCTTTGCAACTCCATGTTGTAAAAACATTGTACTTGATTTTAAAAGACCTGCAAAAAATGGGTAACCTCCCCAAAATGGATAAATAATTCCGTTATCAGGGTGTGAGGTGATAATATTTTCAACAAACATTCCTAAAAATCTATGTTTGAGGGATTTATATCCAATAATTTTACCTATCTTTTTTATATTATTGAATTCCCTGTTTTTTGAGTTTAAAATAAAGTATTTATCAATATCATCTTCTTGTTGAACCGCATATTTGAATAATGATAATCCGTTATCATCAGCTTCATCTGGCCTATCCATAAAAAACCAAATTTTTTTATCTTTTAAAAATGGATAACTAATCATGTAAGCTATTCTAAATGGAATAGCTTTTATAAATCCTGACTCATGATTCTTAAACATATTCATCAAACTTTTTAATTCTTGTTTTATCCATTTTAATGTTGTTTTTTTCTCAATGAAGATGGTATCATTTTTCAAAACACTCAAATAATGTCTGGTTTTCGCATAACCAATACTTTTCGAGAAATTACATGGTCTTGAAAAATCAATGTTTAATGTTTTATCTTCTTGCTTAAATTCTAGTTTGAATTTGTTATTTGTTGCAATGGGAATAATGAATTCTAATGAATAATCTTGTAATAAGTTATAACCTAAACTGGGTTCATATTTGTGTGGAAAATTTAATTTTTTAGCTTCTATTTTTTTGTTATTAATTAAAATATCAATATTTCCGGAAGTGATGTTTATAATACTAGCTAAAATATGGAGTTTATTATCAATAATATCATATATGTCAATAAAAATCGTATTTAAATCTAGTTTTTCAATTAACTCTTCACTTAAGTTATTGTTGTATTTTAATAAAAATGTTGTAATTGTTAGTTCATTTTCAAGCAATCTGTTTTTTAAAAGTACTTTATCTTTAATATGCATTATATTCTCAATTAATTTGGTCAAATCAATATTTTGTTCTGTTTTTTTAATAGATAATATCCATCTTAAATGATTTATAAAACTAAATTGTATGAACTCAGGTATTTTGGAAAATTTGTTGAAACATTCATTTTTTAAATGATTAAAATTATATTGTATAAACTTTTCATATTCTTCTATTGAATATATCATTGTGCTTGGCGGATAGATTTTTTCTTCAATATTTCTTGCAAAATATGATCCTTCACTACAAATACCTATGTAAGGGTTATTAATCAATATTTCACTGAAAAAAGTAATATTTTTATTTGTTGTATCTAAAAATTCAATATCTTTTGCTGCTTCTTTTTTAAAAAATGTAGATAAACCTAGTAATTGTGAATATTGCGGATTTGTTATTAGGTTAATTTTTTCACTATTTTTAATTTTATAATTAATGTAGTGTTCTTTTCTATTATTTTTATAATAAAAAATTGGAAGTACAAAAATATCCAATTCTGAATTCACTTTTATAAATTTTAAAAGATTTTGCAATGCATTTTTTGAGAAATAATCATGAGGTTTTAAAAATGTAATAAATTTTCCATGAGCATGTTTAATTGCAATATTTTTTGCTTTTGAAGAATTTAAGGAATCCAATTGGAAATATGACATGTTTTTTGGGTATTTTTCAATATATTTATTGCAAATATCTTTAGTATTATCTTCAATATCATTATCTATAATTATTATTTCAATATTATTTTCAAAATCTATTGTTTGATTTATTATGGAATCAATTGACTCTTTTATTCCTAATTTGGAATTATGAGTTAGTATGATGATTGTAAACTCAAATTTACCCAATTTTATCACTCTAATTAATCTTGTGATTGTTTAAAGTCGGGGTGCATATTGCTAACTATGTACTTTAGATTTTCATTTATTTGTTGGGAATTATCGTAATTACTCATTTTAATTGTAAAAGTGTGATTTCCCACACATACATATGCAAAAGTCATATTCTTATTTGTTGTAAGATTTTTGTAGTCTATTTTATATGTTGGAATATTATCAATTTTAAATGTAATATTTGAAATAATTTCCACATCAGGGGTGCTTTTTAGCTTTTTTAATTCATTGTTAAAACAATCTTGAGCGATATTTATTTTCCCCATGTCTTCAAGATAAATTTCATTATTATTATGCTTATTAATTAATTTGACACTATGTTTATCATCTGCACCTATTGTAAAATCATGAGGGAGGGTAACTACTGTTTTATTAACTACTGTTATTGCACTTCCAACAGTTGTTGAGGAATCTACAATAAGATACATGCAAGAACAACCTACAATTAATATTATTAATATTAAAATCCATTTTTTATCCATTTTAAAACCTTAAATTATTTTTTTGCACGTTTTACATATGCATCGCAAACTTTTTTACTTTCTCCTTCCATGTAAACCCGTCCATTTTCAAGCCAGATGCATCTGTCGCATATTTTTCTTATTTGATTTATGGAATGTGAGACAAGAAGAACTGTAACTCCTTCTTTCATCATTTCATTGATTTTTTCAGAACTTTTTTTTCTAAATTTAATGTCTCCAACAGCTAAAATCTCATCAATTATCAAAATTTCTGGGTTGATAAGTGTGGCTACTGAAAAACCTAATTTTGCTCTCATACCTTTAGAATAATTTTTAACTGGGTAGTTAATATGTTCTCCAAGTTCAGAAAATTCCACAATGTCATCAAACTTCTCTTTTATGAAATTTTCATCCATACTTAATAATGCCCCATTTAAGAAAATATTATTTTTCCCAGTATAATTTTTGTCAAAACCTGCACTTAATTCGAGTAATGGTGCAATTTTACCGTTTATTATGATTTCTCCTTCGGTAGGTTCGTAGATACCTGAGATTATTCTAAGAAGAGTACTTTTTCCAGCACCGTTAAACCCTAAAATACCCACTCTTTCACCACGATAAATCTTGAAGGAAACATCATCTAAAATTCTTAGTTTTTCATGTTCTTTTTTGTTTCTTTTTATTGTTCTAATAACATACTCTTTCAATGTATCAATTTTATCTTTAGATATTTTGAATTCCATTGCAACATGTTCAACATCAATCATTATGTCTCTATCAACATTTCTAGTTTTAACTTCTATCTTTGATTTTTTAGAGATTTTTGAGTATTTATCATTCCCTTTAAATGTTGTTTTTATAGAATAAGTATTTTGATTTAATTTCAAATCTAAACTTACAAATCCATTTTTATCAGTAACTTTTTCATAACTTTCTTTATTAATTTCAATTGTAAGTTTTTCACCACATATAGGATTGTTATTTTCATCATATAATCTTATTGAGTAATCGGGTTCATCATTAGAATATATAATCATATTTGGAGCATACAACCTTGTATTTATATCTTCATATTCATTTGAGAATTTTTGATTTTTTTTGAGTACAGTTAATTTTGAGACTACTCTTGGTGAATACTCTTCATCTGCAGGGTAATATGTTTCCATATCATATTTTCCTGCTTTAAGTTTAATAGGTAATCCTGCATAACCCTCGTTATCAGTCAATATTTCATAAGACGAACCATTAACTTCAAATCTTACTTTATCATTTGTAATTGGATTATTATTTGTATCCATAATTTGTGCAATGAACTCTTTATTTTCCCCATGTTTCATTTCTAAATCCAAAGCATAAATTTTAATGTTTTTGAATCTATTATTTTGAAATTTCGCATCAATAGGTTCATCTATTATATCTTTTTTTTGATTTTTATTTCCAAATAATTTTTTTATTTTTTCAAGTAAACTCATGATAAAACCCTATAATTCTAATACTAATTTCTTTTCATAGATTTTAAATAAACATATTCCGATTCCTAACATGGTTAATGAAAATGTAGCCAGATATAATAATGTGGATGTATTTGGCATAATTCCATAACTTATACATTCTCTAAAACAAGTTATTGCGGAATAAACTGGATTTAATGTAAATATTTTTTGCACAACGGGAGGTACAATCTCAATTGGATAAAATAATGCTGAAGCATACATTAATACAAGTGTAAATACACTATATAAATGACCAACATCTGAGAAATAAGTGTTACACACAGCCAATATTAATCCTACACCATATATTAAACATAATAAAAATACCATTGGAATAATTACTAGTATGATTGTCCAATAGAATTGTGCTCCTGTAATCATCATCACGAAAAACAATATTATAAATGATATTAAGAAATTTATAAATTCATAACAAATTGTACTAACAGAAAACATGTATTTTGGAACATAAATCTTTTTTAATAAATTTGCATTGCTTCTCATTGATTTCATAGCACCTTTAGTGCTTGAATTAAAAAAATCATATACTATTCTTCCAGATAAGAAATAAACAGGATAATTTTCAATTTGCCTACCGAATAACATTGAAAATATTGCTGTGAATACTAACATTATTAAAAGAGGGTTTAAAAAACTCCAAAGGATACCTAAAACAGAATCTTTATATTTTGAAGTTAAATTCTTTTTAACTAATTCTTTTAATAAAAATTTTTTTTCTGAAAATGTATCAAACATGTTTTTAACCAACTTTTTAATTATTGATGTTTATTTTCTTCTTCTTGTAAATTCGTCAAACACATCATCAAGGTCTACACCTTTGTATACAAGTAGTAATAATGTGTGGAAAATTAAGTCAACGGATTCATAAACTAAATTTTCATCATTCTTAGAAGCTATTAATACTTCTCCAGCTTCTTCCGCTATTTTTTCAAGTATTTTATCTTCTGCTTTTTTATCACTATCTTGCATGATTTTTGATGTGTATGAATCAATAGGATTGTCACGACGTGATTCTAAAACTTCATATACATCTCTTATAATTTTATCACTCATCTAATCATCACTTTTACGTTCTTGGTCTTGGAGGCTTTCTGTAAGTGCTATAAGTGGATGTTTGTCATCATCGATAATTTCAATATCTGCAAATGTCTTTATTCCTGCTTTATCTGCAGTTTTTTCCATACCTAACTTTATATCTTGCCCCAAATCGATAACATATGAATCTACTGTTTCATAACCTTGTTGGGATGAAGCCACTGCTCTATGATGTCCATCAACTAGAATACATCTATCTCCAGTTTTTACAACAATTGCAGGTTCTGCTAATCCTCTTTTTAATTCATAAGTTCTTCCTTCAAGCTCATCTGCATAAACTCTATCTTGTGTTGGACGTAATTTATTAGTTTCAACAGGCATATGTCTTAAAGTAGCTTTGATGTCATATAATTGTTCTAAAGTTTTCTTGAAATATTCAACTTTATTTGGTGTTGATCTTTCAATATGTGATCTTACCATATCGGTATTTGTTATAATCCCAACAATTTTTCTATCTTCATCAACAACAGGCATTCTGGAGATTCCTTTTCGGAACATTACTCTAGATGCATCATTTATTGATAATTTGGGGTTGGCAACAACCAATTTAGTGCTCATTAACCCTTCAACTGTATCTGCCCATTCTTTAGATACAACATCGAATGCAGTTACCATTCCAACAAGTCTATTATTTACAACGACAGGATAGCTATTGTGTCGACTTGTTCTCATTAATTCAATAATTTCTTCAGTAGGAGTATTTGGGGAAACACAAATAACATTTTTTGTCATATAATCTTTAACCAAAGATTTTTTTTCCACCATATTATTTCCTCCCTATTCAATGTTTTCTCTTAATAATTTAACAGTTTCTCCAGGGTCTGCTTTTCCACGTGTTAATTTCATTACTTGACCCATTAAAAAATTAATTGAAGCTTTTTGGCCGGATAAATAATCTTCAACAGCTTTTGGATTTTCTTTAATTGCTTGCTTTACTGCAGCAAGTACCTCATCATCTTTTACAACACCAAGTAATCCTAATTCTTCAGCAATAGATTTAGGGGATTTTTTATTATTTGGCATTTGTTCAATGATTCTTTGTCCTGCCTTTGTAGTTATTTCCTTTGTTTGAAGCATGTTTAAGAATTCTATTAAATCTTCAACACTAATTTCACTATCTGAGAAATCTAATTTATTGTAAGATAAAACTCTTTTAAGTTCGTCTCTCATCCATTTAGCTGCAAATTTTGGTTCAATTTCTTTCACAACTTCTTCATATGCAATTGCTAAATCAAGTTCTGAAGTTAGAACTTTAGCAGATTCAGAATCAATATTATAATCTTCCACAAATCTTTTTACTTTGTTGTGCGGTGCTTCAGGCATTGTGTCTAAAATTCTTTGAATAGTTTCATCAGAAATTTGCATTGGCGGTAAATCTGGATCAGTGATGAATCTGTAATCATCAGCATCTTCTTTCATCCTCATTCCAACAGTAATCATTTGTGATTCTAAATAAGCACGAGTTTCTTGTTTAACTTCAACTCCTCTTTTCATGAGATTTTTTTGTCGTACAAGCTCAAATTTCAATGCTTTATATGCTCCTTTAATGGAGTTAACATTTTTCATTTCTACTCTGTTTCCGCCATTAATGGAGATATTTACATCAGCTCTCATTGTTCCTTCACCACGAGCTCCTCCACTATATTGTAAAACACGAATTAACTCTTTTAGGAAGTTTCTTGCTTCTTCAGGGGATTTTATATCTGGTTCAGTAACAATTTCAACCAATGGAATTCCTGAACGATTGAAATTAACAATACCTCTATCTGGTTTGTATTGACCCGGATCTTCTTCTGCATGAATTTCCCTAATTCTAATTCCGTTTAATTCACCTTTAATTCCGATTGGAACGGAAGTTCTTTGATAACCTGAAGATAAATCTGGGTAATCATAATGTTTTCTCATAAAATAAATTACATCTTGATCGATTTCACAGTTAAGCATTAAAGCTATCATTAATGCATTTTCTAATGCTTTTTTATTTGTTGGATGTGGTTTCGCTCCTGGCTGGTTAAGACAAACTGGGCAGATGTTTGAATTTGCCGGAGCATCCTGATAATTTGTAGGACAATCACAGAATAATTTTGATTCAGTTTCTAGTTGTACGTGGATTTCAAGTCCACACATCATATCGACACCATCACTAATAATAATTCCTCCACTAATAATTTATATTATAGTTATATTTAGTACATTAGATTTATAAAGGTTATTAAAAA
>CAYFRZ010000004.1:0-37918 GCA_964345675.1 uncultured Methanobrevibacter sp. | reverse complement strand
AAGGAGATTATTATTATGCAACTTAGTGCAAGAAATCAATTAAAAGGTAAAGTAACTGGCGTAGATAAAGGTGCTGTAATGGCTAACATCAAAATCGAAGTAAGTGAACCTAATACTATTACTGCTGTAATTACTAAAGAATCTGCAGAAAAATTAGGTTTATCTGAAGGTGACGATGTAACTGCTATCATCAAATCTACTGAAGTTATTATCGGAAAATAAGTTTAGGATTAAATTGGGATTAATATCCCATTAATCCTAATAATATTAAAATTATAAAAATTATTAGACCTGCTTTTAATAATGTTTTTAAGTTTTTAATTATTGCATAAATTATTAAAAACAAGAGTATTAATCTTAAAATAAAAAATAATGAGAACAAATTTACCCTCCAGCGAGAATAATTTTTGTTCCTTCATCTGAAATTTCTTCTTTTTTAAATTCAACATCGAATTTTACGGTTTCAATTACTTCTTTTAGAGCGTTATAACTTTCGTCTCTGTGGTAACCTAAAACAGCTACTAAGAATAATAAATCTCCAGTGTAAAATTCACCAATGTAGTGTACTACTGATATTTCAGCAACATTGTATTTAATTTTAGCATTTTCTACGATTTTTTCAATTTCAGATTTAGTTTTTTCTTTATCTGGTGTAGTTAAGATTAATTTTTGTAAGTTCATATTTTCTTCTTTTCCTCTTACAAAACCTTCAAAACTAAAAAGAGCTCCACAGTAATCAACTTTTGAATTTTTTTTCAATTCTTCTATTAAATCAGCTGTAGTAACTTTATCTTCTTTTGATTCAATGACTCTTACGACCATTATTTCATCTCCATTATTATATTGTTTTTCATATATTAATAACTATTGTTATATTTCACTAATTTCTTTTATAGATAAATTTTGTATTCTTTGGACACCACCAATCTCATTAATGAGATTTACAGTTGCATTTGGAACTAATTTCTCCCAATTAAGACCTTCATTCATTCGGCGCCTAATTTCTGTTCCAGATAATTGTAATCTGTCATAAAGTGGAGGCTGTTTAACTTCATAACCTTCTTCTGAAAATAATTGTTTAACTAAATTGTTTCCAGAATAAACCTTTGTAAATGGCGGAGTCAACATTTTAACATGAGAAACCCAAAGAGCATTAAAATTAATGTCTTGCATAGGTATTATATAGTATCTTGATGGATCAACACCCATTTCTGCTAATGCTTGACTAACCATAACAATGCGTTCACCTGCAGTGAATGGGTTTTTTAAGCTATGACTTAATTGAGCACTGCCTATACCAATTATTATCTCATCTACTTCTTCTAAAATTTTGCCAATAATTTGCATATGTCCATTATGGACAGGTTGCATTCTTCCAATTAAAATTCCACGAACTTTATTCATTATTATCACTTAAGGTTCTAAACTATCTAAACTTTTAATTAAATTTTCAGCAGTTTTTTGTTTTTCTATTAAAGCATCAGTAATTGAAGTTTCCATGAGTAATGTATTAATTCCTTTACTTGCTATTGGTTTTGTAACTTTTTCAGGGCTTGTTCCATCATCAAACTGATAATCCACTAAATTAACATCGTTAGTAATATGTGAAATATAAGAATCTATTGTGCTAGTTCTATTCGATAAACTAAATATGAAATTTGAATATTCATAATCAGGGTTTATTTCATGAATGTCTAACACAATAAATGGATTATCTTTAACAATATTTGGAACAATGAATTTATTAGCTAATTCTTCACCAGCTGGTCTTGTATCTTCACGGGAAGTTAAATTATCTTTTATTTTAACATAGTATATTACATATTTTTTAGTAAGGTTATGAGTTCCGTTTTCAGATGTAATATTATAAATTGTATTATTTACTGCCTCGTGGATTTCATGTTCTCTTGGATGAACTCCTAAAATAATTCCTACCGTTTCATTAGAGGACATGTTTCCTGCTTCAATTTTATAAACAGTACCATTAGTATTATGTCCTATACTAGTAATATTGTATGAATTATCTGGTGTGTTCATTATTGAATTAAAGATAATTGCTAAATTAAATATTACAATAGCTATTAAAACAATAAGTAATATTTGGTATTGCATTTTTT
Source organism: uncultured Methanobrevibacter sp. (assembly GCA_964345675.1). Lineage (GTDB taxonomy): Archaea > Methanobacteriota > Methanobacteria > Methanobacteriales > Methanobacteriaceae > Methanocatella. The sequence continues at coordinate 35,801 of CAYFRZ010000004.1, read as the reverse complement.
TATTCATAAGATAACCTTATTTTCTTTTTAATATATTAGTTATCTAACTAAACTTATATTAAAGACTTTTTACTTATATCTTATTAATTAAATTAAGGAGTTTTCTAATGGAAAATAAAAATACAATTATTATTCTTGCAGCAGTTGTTGTAATTATCGCAATTATTGGTGTTTTATTTGCTACTGGATTTATTGGCGGTAATAAAAATGTTGAAACTACTCCATTTAAAATGAATTTCATGGAAGGTAGTTTTGTAGGTAATGTTAGTCTTGAAAATTCTAAAGAAAAGTTCATGCACTCTTATTATGATAAAAAAAATAAAATAACTTATAATATATCCACTGTGGATAATTCTTCAGCTTTAATGGAAATATATCAAATTCAGGGATTAGGTAATCCTGAAGTAAGATCATTTAATGGCAATGAATGGAATATTTATTTCACACAGGCAGTTCCAAATACTAATTCTAGCAATAATGATTCTAATAATAGTGAAGATGCAATGAATATTATTATTGGAGAATCACAAGGTAAAAAACAAGGTTATTTAATTTATATGATAATTGATGGAAAATCTAAAATTAATGCTACTGGAAAAATGTATAGTGAGGTATATAATGATTATTTCCAACCTTTGCTTGAAAGTCTAACTTTAAAAGAAAGTAAAAATGTTCCACATATTTATGATGAATTTGGACTCACAAAAGAACAATTCGATCAACAAATTGATTTAATACGTCAATATAAATCAGGAAATACTTCTGCACTTCAAGGAGCTCAATGATTATGAGAATTACAGTTTTTCATGCGGATGAATGTGATGGAAAGAAATGCACTTCAATAAAAATGGAAAAAATGGGTAAATGCCGGTTAGTTTATGATATAAATAAAATTCCTAGTGGTGCAGTAGTTTTAAATCCTTACGCTGAGAAAGCTGTATCTTATGAAGATTACAGATATGTACGAAGAAGTGGAGTTGTGGGTTTGGATTGTTCATGGAATGAAGTATCCAAATCTAAAAAATTCTTTTCTTTATCAAAATATCATAGGTCACTTCCTTTTTTAATAGCAACAAATCCTGTAAATTATGGAAAACCGTGTATTTTATCAACTGTTGAAGCTATTGCTGCAACACTATACATTACTCGTTTTAAAGATGAGGCACGTGAGATGATGGATGGTTTTAAATGGGGACATACATTTTTGGAATTAAATCATGATTTACTTGAGGCATATAGTGAAGTAGACACTAGTGCTGAAGTTGTTCGTGTTCAAAATGAATTTTTAAAAGATTCTCAAAAAAATGATTAATTAAGAGATTTTTTATTCAATCTCTTTTTTTACTATTATTTCTAAATAAATCATGGAATAATATTTTTTATAAATGTATATTTTCCTTATTTTAGGTTAAAATAACTAAACATTTAAATACTATTACGTTTAAACAATTAATTAATAGTTATGAATGTCATAACAGTTTATTATTATTAATTTTCACGATTATAAGGAGGAGTTTTAATGGCAAGATTTGAAGAAGCAGAAAATAGAATGTTCAATGTAAAAATCTGCTTAAAATGTAATGCTCGTAACCCTGCTGGTGCTACAACTTGTAGAAAATGCGGTTACAAAGGTTTAAGATACAAAGCTAAAGAACCAAGAGGATAGATTTATTCTATTGTCTTTTATTATTTTTTTTTAAAACTTATTTTTAACTAATTTTTATTTCCAAACAATTAATTTAATATATTATTTTTAATAAATCTTATTTTAGGTATTCTTATGAAAGATGTTGAAAATTATATTAGAGATATATTAAAAAGTAGAAAAATACACTTTACTTTAATTGACCCTGATGAACAAACACCAGAAGAAGCTTTAGAGATAGCTACTCAAGCTATTGAGGGTGGCACTGATGGTATTATGATTGGAGGATCCACTGTTAATGGTGATGATGTAGATAATACTTGTAAAATTTTATCAGAAAATATTGCTGTTCCAATTATTATTTTCCCGGGTAATACCAGTAGTGTAAGTGAATATGCTGATGCTATTTTTTACATGAGCTATGTAAACTCAAGAAATCCATATTGGATTAACGGTGCTCAAGCATTGGCAGCACCAGCAGTTAAAGCATCTGGAATGGAAATATTATCAATGCATTATATGGTTGTTTCTCCTGGCGGAACCGTTGGTTGGGTTGGAGATGCAAATTTAGTACCTAGAAACAAACCTAAAATACCTGCAGCTTATGCAATGTCTGCAGAATTATTTGGAATTAAATTCTTTTATCTTGAAGCAGGTTCTGGTGCAGAAGAACCAGTTCCACCAAAAATGGTTGGTTATGCTAAAATGGCTGGTCCAAAAAATATTCTTGTTGTTGGTGGAGGAATCCGTGACGGTAAAGCAGCATATATGGCTGCAAAAGCTGGTGGAGATATCATTGTAACCGGTACTGTTGTTGAAGAAGTTGATGATGTAAAAGCTAAAATTCAAGAAATAACTGGTGCTATTTTAAAAGCTTCCATGGAGTAGTTTTCAACTGCTCTTACAATACTTTTTTTATTTATTATTAACATAATTATAATATAGTGATATTATGTTAAATTCATTATATGAAAAAGCCATCGCTAAAAGAGGATTTATTCATGATATTGATTCACAAACGGATGTTGAATCTCAATTAGAGCATAAATGGTTTAATAGAGATATCTTGGAAAGTAATGGTGATTTTTCTATTGCTGCTGGAGATGGAAGTTTTAATAAAAAGAAATTTCTAACAACTAATTTTTGTGCAGTAGGTGCGGAATCAATAATTTATGATGGTAAAATTAAAAAAATAGATGATTCAGATATTTTTGATATTCCTCATATTTCTTTTTTAGATGAATTACTTAGTAATTATATGGCTATTTATGAACTTAAATGTGCACTTAGAACTATTAAAGACTATGATGTTGATTATTATATGATTGATGGGTCTATTCTTGGAGATTTACAAAATGCATTTCCAAGAGGGGCTAAATTACCACCTAAACTTAAAAATAACTTAGATGAAATCTTACTCAAAGAATTTGAGAGAAGATTAAAAATAAGAAAATATGGTTTGGTATTCCCGGAAATTAGGGATTCACTAAATCTTGTTGAATTTCCAAAAAATGAAAATTCAAATAAGATAGAAGAATATAATCTTCATCTTGCTTCTATTGAAAAGATAATTATTTTAAAAGAGATTTTACAATTCAGAAAAAGAATCATTTCAATCTCAAAAACATCATCTGATAATGAATTGTTTCATTGGAATATTCCAGATATTGCATTTTTGGATAAATTTACGGAAAAACAAGGAATATCATTAATTAAACATAAAACTGTTCATAAAAAAGCGGCATTCCCATATTTCAATGATTTATTTAAGAGTATAACTTTTACAATTTTTTATATTAGATTGCAAGACAATAAAAATGTGTTAAAAGTGGAATTGCCGTATAAGGCATCAAAAGAAGAAGTTTTTGGATTAATAAAAAAGATTAACAAATTATCAGTGCAAGGTTATCCATATTTACTTAATAAGGCACATAATGATGTTGTAATTACTGATAAGAATATTAAAGAATTATTAAAAATAGCTAAAATTTATGAAACAACAAATAGGGAAGTGATGTCATGGTAGTTGGAATTTGTATTGGTGAAACTTCACTTACAGAAGTAACATTCATTTCAGATAAAATGCCAAAAGTTGGAGAATATGTTACAATTGAATATGATGGAAAAAAAATTTTAGGGATGATTGAAAACTTAATAATGGGAAATGATTCTTTAAATGTAGATATTAATGATTTTAAAGCAATTCAAAAGATTTCAAGAATTGGTGCTGAAGATAATTACATTAAAGGTGTAGTGAAAATTCTTGGTGATGTTAATGATAATTTAAAATTACCTAGAACACCAGTACTTCCAGGAACTGAAATCCAACTTGCAGATGGGGAAATTTTAGATGAAATATTTAATGTGAAAAACCCTGTTAAATTAGGCTGTCTTGTAAATCAAAGTGATGTTGATGTAAATGTGGAAGCAAACCCAATTTTATCAAGACACCTGGCTATTCTTGCTATGACCGGTGCAGGTAAATCAAACACAGTATCTGTTTTAATAGATCAGTTATTGGGTTATAATGTCCCAATTTTTGTTTTTGATATGCATGGTGAATATAAAGATGCTGAATTTCCAAATGGTGAGGTTAATGTAATAAGACCTAAGATTAATCCTCATTATATGAATTTCTATGAAATCAAAAAATTGGTAAATATTGGAGCAAGTAGTTTTATTCAAGAAAGACACTTTAGAAGATCATTTAAACAGGCAAAAAAAGAAATTTCTGATGGTATTGCACAAACTAATAACTTCTTACAAGTAATGTATGATATTTTAGAAAAAGATTCACTTGTTGAAGGCTCAGATAAAAAAATTGTTGATGTAATGAATAAAATTGATGATGCAAGGGACAGATATTCTAACTTATTTGATAAAAATATTGGAAATATATTATCCAATATTAAAAGGGGACATGCTAATGTTTTAGATTTAAGTCAAGTTGATGAATCTGTTGCAAGTGTTTTGGTAAGTCATATTTTAAGAAATGCACTTAAAAGAAGTAAAAATGCAGCACACACTGGTGATAAAAAAGATTTGCTTGATAATTCAGTATTTTTTATTTTAGAGGAAGCACATATTTTAGCTCCAAATAGACGTGAATCTGATTCAAAAAGGTGGATTCAAAGAGTTGCAAGAGAAGGTCGTAAATTTGGTTTAGGTTTATGTTTAGTAAGTCAGTCTCCAAAAACTGTTGATCATGATGCATTATCTCAAATGAACAATATGATTATTTTAAGACTTGTTGAACCAGAAGATCAAAAACATGTTCAATCAGCTAGTGAAAGTTTATCACAAGATTTAATTAATCAACTTCCATCATTAAATGTTGGGGAAGCTATTGTTTTGGGTTTGATGAGTAAAGTGCCAACTCTTGTTAAAATTGACATGTTTAAAGGTCGTCGTCATGGTGATGATATGGATCTTATTTCTTATTTTCAAGAATTTGATGATGATTCAGACTATACTGATGAAACTTTAGATATGGGATATGATTATTGATTTCATATCCTATTTTTCTTGATAATTTAATATATTATTTTTAATGCAATTTTTATTTTTTTTCTAATGCTCTCTTTAAAAACTATTAAATATGGAGAATTATAAACTATTATTCACTTAAATGCTTTAAAAAGTGTTTAAATTGGTTATATGCAAAAATTTTAAAAGGTAATATAATGAAATTTGCACATTTAGCAGATACTCATTTAGGTTATCGTCAATTTGGTTTAATTGAACGTGAAAAAGACTTTTTTGAAGTATTTGAAAAGGTTATAGACAAAATAATTGAAGAAAAAGTAGATTTTGTAATACATAGTGGGGATTTATTTGAAACCGCAAGACCATCTCCTAATGCACTTTTAGCTTTTCAAAAAGGTTTATTAAAATTAAAAGGTGCTGGAATTCCTATGTATGCAATTGCTGGAAATCATGATTCTGTAATGCGTCAGGGTTCTATTCCGCCTCAAGTAATATTTAAAAAATTGGGTTTGAAGGTAATTAGTCCAATTAATACTGATTATATGCATGAAGATATTTTTATTGCAGGTTTACCATATTATCCATCATCACAAAGTAAAACTTTAAAATCTAAATTATCCGAATTATCTAAAAAAGCAGCAAAACATGAAAAATCTATTTTGGTGTTGCATCAAGGTATTGATAAATATCTTGGATATCAATATGAATTAGAAATTGGAGATATTCCAGATAATTTTAGTTATTATGCTTTTGGTCATATTCACAAGTATATAAATGAATCTTTTGGTAATGGAAGATTAGTTTATCCGGGTTCTGGTGAAATTTGGAAAACTGATGAAGTTGAAGATTATAAAAATAATGGAAAAGGTTTTGTTGTTGTTGACCTTGATGGTCCAAAACCTATTGTTAAAAGGGTTAAAATAAATATTTCTCGTGAATTTATTAAAAGATCACTTGATTATGAAAATTTGGAAAGTGGTATTTTAGGTATTAAAGAAACTATTAAAGACTTTGATAAACAACCTATTTTAAATTTAACAATTAAAGATGTTGAATCTGATACAACTGGTGTTTATGATATTATTAATAATGAGTTAGGTGATTTATCTCTAATGATTAGACCAAAATTTAATATTAAAGGTGAAGAACCAATTGATGAAGATATTAAGAAGGGTTTAGGCGCAAAAGAAATTTTGGTCGAACAATTAAAGAAATATAATGATGATAATGTAACTCAGCTAGCTATTGATTTATATGATTATTTATCAAAAGATAAGATTGAAGAATCACAAGATTTAATAGAACAGTTCTATAATGATTTTTATAAGTCTACTAAGGATAAAATTGAAGTACAAACCAAAGAAATTGAACCGGAAACTTCTCAGGACAATTCAGATGATGTTCAATCAACATTTAATGAGGTTTTAAAATGATTTTCACAAAATTAAGATTAAGAAATTTCAAGTCTCATGAAGATACAATTATTAGATTTGAAAAAGGTATTAGTGTTATTGTTGGTGAAAATGGTGCAGGAAAATCAACAATTTTAGAAGGTATTAGTTTTGCTTTATTTAAACAGCATACTGGTAAAAAAATTGATGATTTAGTTAGGAATAATGCAGGGTCAATGTTTGTTGAATTAAAATTTATTTCTAATGGGAAAAAATATAAAATTATCCGTGAGAAAAAATCAAACCTAAAGTCTGTTTTATATAAAAAGACTTCCTTGGATGGTGAATATGTTCATGTTTGTAGTGGAGATAAAGAAGTCTCTAATGAAATCCTTCAAATTCTTGATATAGATTCTGATTTATTTTTAAATGCAATTTATATTAGGCAAGGCGAAATAGCTGAATTAGTGGATAAAACTCCTGCCGAGAAAAAACAATTAATTGCTAAATTATTAGGTATTGATTCATTGGAAAAATCTTGGAAATATTTATTGCCTTTTATTAGTAATTATGAGAATCAACTTTCCGAACTTAAAGGTAAACTGTATAATTCAAAGGAATTAGCTGATGATTTAACTAGGAGAAGAGAAGAATTAAGTTCATTGAAACAAAGAGGATATGAACTTGAGGAAAATATTGAAGAAGTTGCAGGGTTACTTCAAGAAATCTCTGAAAGTAAAAGGGACATGGAAAGAGAAAAAGAAATCTATGAAACTCAAGTTAATAATCTTGAAAATGAAGAAAAGACATTATCTAAATTAGAACAAGATAAACATGCAATTCAGAATAACTTGGATAAAATTCGAGAAGCTGAAGAGCAAATTTCTAGATTGGAGAAATTTGTTTCAAAATTGGATATTTATCTGGATTTTGAAAAATCTGTGGTCAGTATTCAAAATTTAAAACAGAAAGAACAAGAAATCATGGATAAACTTGAATCTATTGCTCAACAAAAACAAATTGTTTCAGATAATAAAGAGAACTATAATAAGTTTTTAGCATCGGATGAAGAGATTAATAAATATAATAATCAGAAAGTTAATTTTGAAAAAGAATTAGCTACTATGGCTAAACTTGATAAAGATAAAAAAGATCTTTTAAGAGAAGTTCAGAATGAACGTAATGAAGTTAACCAATTCTTTGCAAATGCTAAAGACAAATTAGATAATTATGGATTAAACCAAGATATTTTAGCTGAAATCAATGATATTGAAGGTATTGAAGAAGCCGCAACAAATTTTTCTGATGAAATATCTAAAAAAATTAAAAGTTTGTCTGATGATATTGTCGCTAAAAATGAGGAGATTGTTGTTTTTAAGCAAAATATTAAATCAAACGAAAAGCCTTTAAAAGACTTGGAAGATGTGGATACTAAATGTCCTGTTTGTCAAGCTGATATTGATGATGATAAAAAATCAGAATTAATTAAACAGTATACTGCTGAAATTGAAGAAAATGATAAGTTAATTTTAGAAAATGAAGAAAATGTGGAATTGCTCACTAAAAATAAATCAAGTTTCGAAGATAAATATGATAAATTATCTGAATTATCAAAACAAATCATTGAATATAAACATAAATTTACTCATTTGCAAAATCAATCAGTTAAATTAAATAAACTTGATGATGAACTCACATCTAAGGAATTTATTAGTGGTAAATTAGGTGAATTAATTCTTATTATTGCGAATAAAAAAGAAGATCGTGAACATTATAAAAAATCTTATGATATATATATTCAAGCTAAAGGTGCATTAGAAGTTTTAGGTAGTGAAACTGAATCTCAATATAAATTAAAACAAGTTAAAAATGAAATTGATAATCATGTAACAAATATTAAACTTGCAATTGAACAAGATCCTCATTTAAGTGGTGATATTACTGCTTCTGAACTTCAAGATCGTATAACTGATTTAAAACATAAAAATGAGGAGTATAATCAACTTAAAGGTTTTGTTCAAAATAAATCATCTTATTTATCTCAACTTGGTTCTGTTAAAGAAAACATTGGAATGTCCATTAACCAAATAGATATTATTAAAAATAAAATTAACGCTTCTGCTTATGATACTGAGAAATATGAACAAATTATTTATCATTCAGATATCTATGAAAGAAGATTTAATACTTTTAATAATGAACTTTCAGTTATTAAAGGACAAGCACGTGAAACTATTACTCAAGTTAAGGATTTAACCGGCAAATTAGAAGTGGTTAAAACATTCCAAAAACAATATGATGATATTTCTGATTATATTAACTTATTAAATCATATCAGGAATTTATACAGTAAAAATGGTATTCAAAGGGATTTAAGAAACATTTCAAGGCCAATGATTCAAAAATATACTAAAGAATTCTTCAATGAATTTAACTTCAATTATTCTGATTTAACTCTTGATGATGAATATGATGTGACTGTTTATGGTCCTGAAGGTGAATCTTCAATGAGTATGGTCAGTGGTGGTGAAAAAATAGCTATTGCATTAGCTTTAAGACTTGGTATTACTCAAGCAATGGCTAATGGTGAATTGGATACTATTTTACTCGATGAACCGACAATTCACTTAGATTCATCAAGGAGACATGAATTAATTAATTTATTAAAAGAAATGTCAGTATTGCCTCAAATGATAATTGTAACTCATGAACAACAACTTGAAAATGCGGCAGATAATTTAATAAAAGTAGAAAAAGTGAATGGTATTTCGAAAGTAATAATGTAATTACATTATTATTATTTTTTTATTTTTTTTTACATCGTTTCGGGTGCATCTTTAATTGCATCAATTATGCAGTTTGCATTCCATCCAACAATAGTTGCTGCTTTTTCTTCTAATTTAAGTGGAACTTCTTCTGCTCCAAATGGTCTAACTAAAACAATTGGTATTTCATATTTTTCACTTGCAATTAGTAAATCTTCAAAAAGTTCTTTATTATCATTATAAATGCCGGATAATAGAATAATTCTATCTACCTTTTGATAAAATTCATCACCTGCAGTGGAATATGCTCCAGATATGGATTCTTTCCATAAAAAATCTGTTTTTGAATATAATTTTTCTGTAAATTGACCGTATTCCTTGTTTTTATCTATTCCACTTGTTATAATTAAATTATAAATTTTATTGTCTCTTTCGTCTTCAAACATTTTCTCACCTTTGCTTTTATTTTAAATATTATAATATAAAAATATTTATTAATTTTAAAAATGTAATGTTAATTGATAACGATTTATTTTAAGGAATTATTTTTTATGAAAGCAGCGGTAATCGGATTAGGTGTAGAAGGAAAAAAAGCAGTAAATTCTCTTTTAAATCATGGGTGGGAAGTTTATGCCACTGATTTAAATATCAATGTTGATTTATCTGGTTTAGATTTGCCAAATTTATCATTTGATGTAATAGACGAAACTCAAACAGTTTCCATTGTTGGTGATGGTATAACTCTTGATTTAGGTTTTACAAACCCTTATGATATTGATCAATGTGATGCAGTGGCAATTAGCCCTAGCATGTTTGGAGGAGAATTTGCAACAAAGCTATTGGAAAATTCAGATTTATTAAGTGATATTTTAAACAAACATAAAGATATTTTTACAATTGGAATTACTGGAACTAATGGTAAAACAACTACTGTTCATATGATAAAAGAAATTTTAGAAAATGCTGGTAAAAAAGTTTTAGTTGGAGGAAATGGTGGAGGAGGATTTTCAGGTTATTATGACTTAATCCTTGAAGCAAGTGAAAAAGAATATGACATATTGCTTGTTGAAGTATGTGATATGACTCTTGATTTTTGTAGATATTGCTTTGATTTTGACATGATTGGTCTTACTAATATAGGTAATGATCATATGAATGTTCATAAAACAATTGCTAATTATAAAAATTCTCTTGTTAGATTTTTTGAAGGAAAAACTATATTCACAGCATTTAATCAAGATTTTAATGTTGATTTTAAAGAGTCAAGTGATAAAACCATTCCTTACTTTGAATATCAGGATGAGTTGAAATTATTTGGTAAATTTAATCTGCTTAATGCAGGTCTTGCAACTGCGATTGCAAGGGAATTGAAAATATCTAAAGAGGTTATTAAATCAACACTTTCAGATTTTACTGCTGTTGAAGGTAGATTGGATGTTTATAAAATTAATGATTCCTCAGTGTATGTTGGTAAAACTGATAATTCTGATGCATTATCGTCTATTTTATCTGAAAAAGATTTTTATGCAATATTTATTGGTACACCAAGGCATAATGAAATTCACAGATTGGACATTTTAGATGTTGCTGTTAAATATAATCCGGAAGTCATTGTTTTATTCCCTGGGTTAGATGATACTTTGGACATGGCAATATATAGGCTTAATTCTCTTGGTTATATGGGGAATATTATAACTGTAAATTCCCTTGATGAGATTATTGAATTAGTTGCTGAGTATTCACATGAGGATGCTATTCTAATTTGTGGTAATGGTCAAGACACAATTATTAATATTCAAGAAAGAATTAAACTGATTTCTGAAAATTTATAAAAAATCTGATTATTTATAATAATCTTTTTATACTATATTGTCTAAAATTATAATATTATTATTTACTAAGGTGTATTAAATGAGTAGCGGTTGGAGAAGAATATCAATTACAATATGTTTAGCATTAATTGTTTTAAGTATATTATTTGTTGCATTTAATGCAGCAACTAACACGCCTTATACCGCTCAATCAGTTGCAGATGAGTATAATCTTCCTATAGGACAGTCCATGTTTGAGAATCAATCAATTTTAGGTCAAAAAGATCCAATTCAAGTGCCATTAGTGTCAAATATTGGATTTTTACCTCATCAAATTGCCGCATTAGATATTCAAGGTTTGTTAATTACTTTGACTACTGGTTTGGTCCCATTTGATTTTTCAACTGTATCCAGTGAAGGTATTGATTCATATGGTAATGTGGTTGATGTTGAAGGCCCAGGATTTTTAACATTTGAAGGAGATAAATTGGCTGTAAAATCACCAGATAATTATTTATGGGGATATAGTACTCCATATAAATGGTTAGTTAAAACAGATACTGGTGTGGATGTTGTGGAAAACGGAACTGTGATTAAATCTGTTCCTGAAAGTGAAATTAAAAACTTGGATTTCCATAATGATTATTATAATGTTTCAACTATTAGGAGCTGGTATAACTATGATGCTCATAATGGTTCTACATTTACTTTAGAAAAAGGAATGAAAGGATTCTCTGATGGAAGGAATAATATTAGTGCTGCTGATGTGTCTGTAATATTTGGTTCTGATGTTGTGGATTACGCATCTGAGTATCCAACCGGATCACCTATTCTTTTATACTCTGGAAATTATACTGAAGAGGCTGGTGAAGCTTACGGAACATCATTGGGTTCACATGCACAATATGGTGATTCAATTAGGGAAGTAAATGCAAGACAATTTGTTGATGCATGGAATGGAACTGTAATTCCTCCTAATTCAACTTCAAGTGGTAAAGATTATGTGTACTTTGAATCTGCTGTTGATCCAACCGCTCCGGGAGGAAGTGCAGCACATGGTGTATGTCCGCCTGCTAGAGCTTTAAGAGCAGCAGTCACCGCTGAAGGTTTTTCTTTGCCTGTAGGTATGACTTGGGATGAAAATGCTGTTTTATTCGGATATAATCCTGCACAAGATATCACTGTAACAAACAATCATGATTATCCGGTATTAATCAAAATGTGGACTGAAGGTGAAGGTACCGGAATGGGTATTTACTGTCAAATTGTAAGATATATTCCAGAATAAGGAATTTATCTTTTTTTCTTTTTATGTCAATTTCAACAATTATTACTGCAGCTGGAAAAAATTCTAGAATGAGGAATGATCAAATTTCTCGTAATATGGAATTAAAAAATAAACTAATTTTACCATTTATAAATAAAACTGTTATAGAGACAACTATTGATAATGCATTATCTGCAGATGTAGATGATTGTATTGTAGTACTTGGTCATTATGCTAATGAAATACTTGAAGCTATTTTTGATAATTATAAAGATTCAGTTAAATTTGTAATTAATAATCCTATTGATGTAGGTTTATCAATCTCACTTTTCAATGGTTTATCAAATATTAATTCTGATTTTGCATTATGCATTACAGCAGATCAACCAACAGTGTCAACTGAAACTTTTAATCGTATGATTGAAGTAAGTCAAAATTCAGATGATCCTTATCATACGATATCTATTTTGAGAAGAAGAAAAACAGGATTATTGGATACTGCTGAAGGATTGGGTATGCCTTTTGTAGCTCCTCGTTTAAATTTAATGAAATATTTAAAAAATGAGGATGATAATTTAAATCCTATTTTGAGGAAAATTTTTTCTGATGGTTATACATTTTATGGAATAAAAGAAAAAAATAAAAAAGAATTATTAAATATTAATCATTATGATGATTATTTGGCTCTTTTAGATTGATTCTAAGCCAGAAATAACTTCTTCAATTTTAGCTTTACTGATACCAACAGTCATTTCATTATCTTTAATATCAGCTGCTTTTCTTGAACCATCACAACCTAAGGTGAAATTAACACCATCTGTGTTATATGGGTTTGCAAATGCATCTCCGCATAATGATTGAATACCTGCAAAAGAAGGATTAACTTTTTCACCAGTTTTATAAACAATACTTTGAGCAAGTTTCATTCCACCAACGGGTTCGGTTATAACTTGAATAACATCAGCTTCAAAGTTAGATTCATCTAATGGTGCATAAATCATTCCCCAATGTATATCTTTAACAACTGAGAGATTTGCAGTTAATTTTTTAGCAGTTTCTAAATCTTGAAATCTACCTAATGAGAAATATTTTTCACCATTTGCTAATTTTTCAGGCATATCTCTAAGTCCAATTGCACCTGCTCCACCTAAACATAACTGTTGGTCAATTGTTAAGTAAAAAGTGTTTCCAAGAGAAGCTTTTCTAACCATTTCACAATGTCTAATTTTTTCGTCAATTAATTCAATACCTTCTGGTAAGTCATCTTCAGTTTTGATTAACTTCATAGCAACAGGTTTTGCATCAAGTTTTATTTTACTTTCGATCACTTCACAATATTTTTTGTTTTTTTCCAAATTAGTCATTATAATCGCCAATATTATAGTTGTATTAAGGAATTTTAAAGTCTTTTGTTTTAACAGTGTTATTTTTACAGAAAGTCTTAAAATCACAAGCACTGCAGGTTCTTTCATCAGAATCTCCTTTCCACGCCTCTTGAATTTTACATCCCTTCATCTCTTTAATTAATGATTCTTCAATATTGGAAACAACACTATCAAATTTTAAAAGTGCTTTCTCTCTTTCATTTTCATCAACATTTATTATTCTAATAGATCTGTCTATTTTAAAATTATTACTTAACTCTGGAGCTTTATCATCTTCTTGCCAGTTATTAATTAACTCTATGTCTTCATAATATTCATATCCAACATCAGTTAATCCATTGTTTATTTCCTCTTTAATTAAATTCAAATCTTCTTTTGAAGGAACTAATTCATTTAAATAAAATATAATTCCTGCAATTATTGGTTTGGATGATTTTTGTTCTGATCTTAGCCAAGAATAAGTTAGTATTTGTTGTTCATGAGTTTCCCATTTATTTTCAACTTTAGGGTTATTAACTTTCTTGGGCGGTCTTTTCATTCCCTTATAATCAATAAGTATCTCATATTCATCGTTTTTGTCAAATTTATCAAGTCTTTTCTGGAAATTTTCATCTTTTTTTAAATATTCTAAAATTTTATTATTACAATTATCAAAATTACTTTGTTCAAGTGTTTTATTAATTTTTACAGATGATGAAACATCCACTACTCCATTAATCCCGTAATAATTAGACCTACTTTTATTTTCATCATAATTAGGCATATTGCGTATGCCTTTTATGAGATGTTCTGATGCATCGATTAGTGGGAATAAATCTTTTCCCCATATATTTATTGCTTTTTCAGCTCTAGCACTTGCTAGTTTTTTATGGTCATGTTCATTTAAATCATCGATTGTTAATTCTTCATCTGACTGATTATGAATACTGAAAAATAAATCTTCATCAAATGGATAGAGACCTCTAACTTGCAATCTTAAATCAATTAAATCTTCAATTGGTCTGATATCTTTTTTCCAGTCCCATGGGAACTGTGTATTATGTTGTTCCCATTGAATATATGCTTCTTCGATAACTCCATGGATAAATTCACCAAACCATCTTTGAACAGGTTTTGATGGTGGTAATGTTCCTTTATTTTGATACCTGTATTGTAAATTACAAGTTAAGTAAGATAATAGATCTCCAGTTACACTGTATTCTGGAATCATATATGATTTTGATCTTGAGGGTAATTTCAAATTAACACTTCCTAAATTAAATAAATTTCATTAAATCCAATGTATTTTTCATCTCTGCTCCATCCAAGTGCAACATTTGGTATATCAAAGTGGTCGTTCTTTTTATTATATCCTTCAATAGCAGGATTTAGACCAATAAGTAATAATACCTTTTCTGCTCTTGAAAATGCTACAAAATAAAGTCTGGTTAAATCATCAAAAGATTTATCTTTTTCTCCTCTTTTGCTTTGTCCGAGTTCACTGTATTGTCTTATTCTATCTTCAAGTGTAGTTTCTTCTTTAATCAATTTTGGGAATCTTAATTTTTGAGTTCTTATATCATTTCTTTTGAATCTAGAACCTACATCTACAATAACCAATGGAAATTCCAATCCTTTTGATTGATGAATTGATAATACATTAATTCTATTGTCTGGTAATGTTTCAAGTAAAGATTCATCAATTTTCACCCCTCCTGTTGATAGTGGGATAAAAATATTCCATATTGCTTCAAGAATTGAATCTCGTTCTTGTTTTGGATTTCTAAATGAAATATTGGAATGATAATCATTAAAGAATCCTGTTTGGGTAATTGATTGGGTTATTGCTTCTAAATATACGATACCTTCCACATCTTCCTGTAATTCTTCAATCCATGTTGTTATTTTGTATGCAAGTTCCATTAAACTTGCACTTTTTGGCCAGTTATCATATCCTCTTGGTTTCCTAAGTTGCCAATAAGTAACAAATTGAGATAGTGTGAGTGGTTCATGAGGTTTAGGATTTAACTTAATAAATTCATTAGCTTTTATTCTCCAGCGTATCATGTTGTGATTTGCTAATTTAGGAATAGTTTTATCAGATTTTTGTATGGTGCTTTCAGGATCAATACATTCAAGGATTAAACCACAAAAAACACCAACAATATCAATATCTTGAAGTTCAATTCCCCTAGGGTTAAATACTTCAATGGGTTGTCTTAATTTTTTGAGATTTTTTCTTAGATAATGTAAGAATGATCGGTTACCATAATGCGTTTCTTTTGGGGAATATGATAAAATTGCAATATCTGATGCCGAACCGTACTCTCTGTCTAATTTAAGAGTTATTTTTTCAATATCTCGTCCTGCTTTTATATTTTCGGCTTTAATTTGCTGTAATTTAGCAATATCAATTGCACCATTTACTTTTTCATAATATTCTTTATTTAAAATTTGCAATACTTTTATTTTAGCTTCACCCTTGTTTACAAGTTGATTAATTAATTTAGATAAATCTTTTGCAAGCATTTCAGGATTGTTTCTAAACATTCCTAAAATGGGCATTTTTTCATTATCAAAATCGGGAGCAATGATTTTTGGTTTATTTTCAACTCTTGCATTTTGATATTCAGCATCTAATTCTGCAAATTGATTGCAATGTTCAATTATATTTTCTGTTGAACGATAATTTGTCCTTAAATTTATTTCTTCAACTTCAATTCCTAATTTTTGATTAATACGTTCTTGATAAGTAGTGAATAAATCAACTGTTGCGCCTCTAAATCTATAAAGTGATTGATCATCATCACCTACAACAGTTATATTGCCGTCATTTGCAAGAGCAGAATGAGCAATTGTAAAGTAAATGTCTTCCTGAAGCAAGTTTGTGTCTTGATATTCATCGATTAAAACAATTTTTGTTTCATCTAAAAACTTTTCTAATTCATTGTTTTTTAATTTTTTAAGAAATTCTGCTTCAAGCATTGCAAAATCAATCGTGTTTCTATTCTGAAGTTTATTTTCATATTCTTTTATACAATCAAGAGCAATATGCGCTCCACTGCCTTTTGGGGTTTTATTATATAATTCATTAAAATCTACTTGGTCATAGTAAATTCTATTTTTTATTTCAATAAGGATTTCACTTATTTTTGATGGTTCTTCAATTTTTTCCTTGCCACTTACTTCTTTAAGATATTCTACTAGATTTTTATTAAGATATTTTTCATCTTCAATGATGATTTTTATCATTGCGGAATTAGCAACAAAACCTTCAATAACAATAGATTGATTTTCACCAGGTTTTTTGTATTCTCTAAGTAATTCTTCAGCAATACTGTCTGTTGTACCGATTTTTATCTGGTTAAAATCAATTTGTGTAATTTTTGAAATATTGTTGATGTTGTCTATATTTTCTAGAAGATGATTTTTAATCATGTCTCCCCAACCCAATATTCTTGAATACAATTCATCAGCTGCTTTTCTTGTAAATGTTGTTGCTAATATTTCATTTGGATTAATATCATCTACAAATATGTATTTTAATATTTTGAGCACCATTACTGTTGTTTTTCCAGAACCTGGTCCTGCAACAAGAAATAAAGATTTATTGCATGGAGCTAATATAGCATTTTTTTGATCTTTATTTGAAGAGATATCTCTTTTAAGTATATTCACAACTATATCTTCAAATTCTTCATATGAAATCATATTTTCCCTCAAATTTGATATGATTTAACTTATGTTGGTATCATATTAATAAAATAATGTAAAGAGCATTTGAAAAATAATCTTGAATATTTTAGATAAACTTTAATTATTTTAAAAACATAATAATGTTGGGAATTAAACTTCCTTAATATGCATATAATAAGTTAGAAACTTTTTGTTTCTAACTTGCTATTTTTAAAAACGCAAATTATTTAAATATTATTTTAACTTAAATTATAATTATTAATTTTAATTTTAGCTGATATTATGTCTGATGTAAACAAGATAGATATGTTCAAAAATGATGTGAGGTATAGGGAAAACATTGCCCATATTGAAACAATACCGGCTAAAAAAGCTAGTTTTAAGAAAGTTGATGATTTAAATGAGAATATTGTCAATTATTTAGATTCAAATGATGTAAAATTATATAAACACCAAGCTGATACATATGAATCTATTGAAAATGGTGAAAATGTAATTATAACAACACCCACAGCATCTGGTAAAACCTTAGCTTTTAATTTACCTATAATGGAGACTATGGTTGAGGATAGTGATGCTACAGCACTTTATATTTATCCTGCAAAAGCATTATCTAATGATCAGTTACATGTTTTAGAAAATCTTGAAAAAGAATTAAATATAACTATTGATCCAAGAACTTATGATGGTGATACTCCAAGAAATCAAAAACGAGGAATTCGTGAAAAATCAAGAATTGTTCTGACAAACCCATATCAACTACATCTAATTTTATCTTGGCATCATCAATGGACACGGTTTTATAAAAATCTTAGATATATTGTAATTGATGAATCCCATTATTATAAAGGTGTATTCGGGTCTAATGTTGCATTTTTAATTAAAAGATTAAAGAGAATAGCTAACTTTTACGGATCTTATCCCCAATTTATTTTATCATCTGCAACTCTTGCTAATCCATTAGAATTAGCTAATAGATTGACTGGTGAAGATTTTGTGTTGGTTGATGATGATACATCCCCCAGTGGTGAGAAAGACTTTATTTTATATAATCCTTTCCAAAATTATGTTAGAAATAAATCATATACACAGAATGCCCCTTCCGTGCATATGGAAACTGAAAATATTTTCATGTATATGATGTTGAAAAATATTCAAACATTATGCTTTACAGTTTCAAGGAAAACCACAGAATTAATCGCTATGTGGGCTAAAAAAGACATGACACAAGTTAAAGGAAAATTGGCTCATAGAATTGCTGCATATAGGGCAGGATATCAACCTCAAGAAAGACGTGAAATTGAAGAAGGTCTTAAAAGTGGAAAATATTTGGGCGTTACATGTACAAATGCATTAGAGCTTGGAATTAATATTGGTTCTCTTGATGCAGTTATTATTTCGGGTTATCCAGGTACTATGATTTCTACTTGGCAGCAATCTGGAAGAGCAGGCAGGAGCAATCAAAAATCAATTGCAATATTAATAGCTTTTGAAAATCAATTAGACCAATATTTTATGAATAATCCAAAGTTCTTCTTTGATAAACCTCATGAAAATGCCATCATTGATTTAACAAATCCGATATTGCAGGAAGCTCATTTGTTATGTGCTGCAAAGGAATTACCTATTAAACGGGGTGAAGCAGAAAAATATTTTGATGTCTCTCAAGATGTTATAGATGAACTGGTTTCTAAAAATGATTTATATGAGAATCATCGCGGAGACTTTATGTATCCTTATGATGATAATCCTGCAATGGAACATTCTTTAGATCAAATTTCTTCAGAAGATTTTAAAGTAATGGTTAATGGAAGGCTTTTAGAGACAATGGAACGCTCTCAAGTTTATAGAGAGGCTCATGAAGGCGCTATTTTAATTAATAAAGGGGATACATATGTTGTAAATAATGTTAATCTAAAAAAAGGTTATGTTAATGTATCAAAAGAATCTTTAGATTATCATACCATGGTTTTAAATAAAACTGAGATTAATATTAAAAAGAAATTGTCAAAAACAAAATATGGTGATTTAACAATTCATTTTGGTGAACTTACTGTTAGTGAAGATTACTTTAAATATAAAAAAATGCATTTTTCAAAACCAATTGGAACATTTTTACTTGATTTGCCTCCTTTAACATTTAATACAAAGGGATTATGGTTTACAATTCCAAATGAAGTTAAAGATGCATTGGAAGAAATGTTTCCAAATGATGAGGAAGTATTTTTAGGAGGTCTTCATGGTGCAGAACATGCTTTAATTGGTCTATTTCCTCTTCATACTATGTGTGATCGTTTTGATATTGGTGGTCTTTCAACAAATTATCATGAAGATACGCAGGAAGCTACAATTTTTATCTATGATGGTTATGAGGGCGGAATTGGGATTACTGAAAAAGCGGTTGATGTTTTTGTCGACCTTTTAAATTCTACAATAGACTTATTAAATAATTGTCAATGTAAAAAAGGTTGTCCTGCCTGCATATATTCTCCAAAATGTGGAAATGATAATAAACCACTCCACAAAGGTGCAACTAAATATATACTTGAATACATGAAAAAATTAATTTCTAATGATGTTTGTGGTCAAAAAGAAGAAATGATTGATGTTAAATCAAATGTTGAAGAATTAGGTGAATTTGAAGAAGCTTATCAATTATATGAAAATAAAGATTATTCCGCTTCAAAAGATATTTTAAATAATATTTTAGCAATTGATAAAAAACATGTTAACGCACTATCTTTAATGGCTCAAATATTATATAATCAAGATCAAAAAGATGTTTCCCTATTCTTTACTAAAAAAGCTCTAGCTATTGATAAATCGAATGAAATGGCTAATAATTTGGAAGCATTACTGACTAGTAAACCTAAAAATATTACTAATGAATTTTCTTTTCTTGATGATGTGGATACATTATTTGAAGAATCCTATGATTTGTATGAACAGGGGGATTTGGATGCTTCTTTAGATATTTTAGAAAAGTTACTTGATTTTGACAATAAAAATTCCGAGGCATTGGCATTGATGGGGTTAATACATTATCATTCAGGATTTTTTCCAAAAGCAGTGGAATATTATAGAAAAGCCATTAAAATAAATAAAAATGGTGATATGGTCAATGAATTAAAAATAAGAGTTTCTTAAGGAGTTTATGCATAAGGTGAGAAACCTTCTTCGAAGTGTTCAACAATTTTTTCTAATTCATCTGGTATGTCTATTTTTTGAGTACAATAATCAATACAAGTTCCACAATATGTGCATTCATCAGCCGGAACTTTTTCATCACCTAATTTATCGAAATACAATCTGTATATATTAGATTCTGGTTGATTTTTATGAGTATTATATAAATTGAAGTATTCTGGAATTGGAATCATTTCGGGACATGCATCAACACAATATCCGCAGTCACTGCAGGGAACGGCAAGATTTTCTGAAAGTTTTTGAGCCATCTTTTCTAAAAATTCATGTTCTTCATTGCTCAATACTTCAAATTTTTCATAGGTATCACAGTTATCAAGTAAATCTTCTATTTTACTCATACCACTTAATACAATCTTTACATGTTCAAGTGATGCACAGAATCTTATTGCAAAACTAGCTATTGATTTATCTTCATTAAATTCTTTAAAATCATTTTTAATTTCATCTGATGGATTTACTATAACTCCACCTTTTAATGGTTCCATTACATAAACATCAAGACCATATTCTACACATAAATCATAACATTTGTGGGCTTCAATGGATGAATCTTCCCAATCAAGATAGTTGAGTTCTAGTTGGACGATATCAAACATATTTCCGTATTCATCAAGAATTTCTTTTAATAAATCTGATTTATCATGGAAACTAAATCCAATTTTAAGTGCAGTACCGTTTTCTTTCATTTTTTTTAACATATTCAAAGGTATTTGCATTTTTCGCATTTTTAAGCCATGGCCCATTGATATTGTGGATGAAAAATACATCAAAATAAGTAATTCCAAGTCTTTCTAGCATTTCATTTACATATTTGTCGTTGTCTTCTTCGCTAGTTAATGCCCAAGTTGGCATTTTATCACAAATTCTAAATGATTCACGAGGATATCTTTCCACTACTGCTTTTTTAATAGCTGTTTCACTACTGCCATTGTGATATGCATATGAGGTATCAAAATAATTAAATCCTTTTTCCATATAAATATCGACCATTTCATTAAATAATTCCTGGTCAATTGATGTCGGGTCATTTTCGTCAGTTGTTGGAAGTCTCATGCATCCAAAACCAAATTTAGATTTATAATTCATAATAATAAACTCCTTTTAATTAACTATATTTAAAAAACGTTTATATATAAATGTTGTTAATATCAACAATAATATGGATTTAATTATTACTTTGGTATTTATTAAATATTAAATACTTTTATAAATTAACAAAACCATAATTATTATATTAATGTTTGAGGAGTAGTAAAATGCATGAATTATCTATGGCTCAAGGTATTATAAATGCAGTTTTAGATACTGCAAAAGAGAATAATGCTACTGAAGTTAATGAAGTTACAATTGAAGTTGGTAGATTAGCTATGATTAATCCGGAACAACTGCAATTTATCTTAGGTGTTTTAATTGAAAATACCATAATGGAAGATGCGGAAATTAATTTTGAAGAAATTCCAGTTGAAATGAAATGTTTTGACTGTGATTTTCATGGTAATGCTGTACTTGATGATAGTGATCACTATGCACCGCTTGTTAAATGTCCTAAATGTGATAGTCTTAAAATTGATATATTGAATGGAAAAGATATCATAGTTAAAAATATTGTTATTGAAAAACCTGATGATGCTTAAATTTGAGGAGGTATGAATATGCACCAAGTTGCTGATGTAGAAGTTGCAAAAAATATTATGGATGCTAATAAAAGATTAGCTGATAAAAACTTGAAAAATTTGGAAGATAAAAATATATTCTGTGTTGATTTTGTTGGGGCAATTGGTTCTGGTAAAACAACTCTTGTAGAAGAAATTATTGATAATACTGATTATAAAATCGGTGTTCTTGCAGGGGATGTGATTTCAAAATTTGATGCAGGACGTATAGAAAAACATAATGTCCCAGTAATAGGATTGAATACTGGTAAAGAATGTCATTTAGATGCGCATTTAGTAGGTCATGGACTTGCAGACTTACCTTTAGATGACTTAGATATGATTATCATTGAAAATGTTGGTAATTTAATCTGTCCTGTTGATTTTGAATTGGGTTCTCATTTAAGAATTGTTGTTGTAAGTGTTACTGAAGGTGATGATACTGTAGAAAAGCATCCAATCATTTTCCAAACTTCTGATGTTGTTGTAATTAATAAAGTTGATTTGGTTGATGCAGTTGGTGCTGATGCTGATAAAATGGTTGCTGATGCTCAAAAATTAAATCCTAGAATCAAAGTCATTAAATCTAGTTTAAAAGAAGGTAAAGGATTAGACGAAATTATTGCAGTTATCGAAGAAGCTATGAATTAGGTTATTTTGGTGGTTTTATGAAAGTATGGATAGATATTTCAAATGCGCCTCATGTTAGGTTTTTTAAGAATGTTATTAAATATTTGGAGTCTGAAGGTGAGGATGTAATAGTTACAGCAAGGCAATTTGGTGATATCCATAAATTAATGGAAATGTATGATATTGATTTCATATCTGTTGGTAAACATGGTGTGAGTTTATATGATAAGTTAAAGGAAAGTACTTCAAGAGTTAATAATCTTGTTGATATTATACATAATGAAAAGGTGGATGTTGCCCTTAGCAAGCATTCTATTGAACTTCCTAGAATCAGTTTTGGTTTAGGGATTCCAAGTTTATATGTTCTTGATAATGAGCATGCATTAGCTGCCAATAAGTTAACCCTTCCTTTATGTGATAGAATAATTACACCAAAAATAATTGACATGTGGAAATTAATGAAATTTGGTGCAGATCCAAACACTATCATTTCCTATGATGGAACCTCTGAATTAATGCATTTTAAAGATTTCAAATATAATGAAAATATTTTTGATGACTTAAATCTTAATTTAATTCATCCTAAAACTATTTTAATGAGGCCTGAACCTTCACTTGCATCATACTTAGATGCAGATTGTAGTAAATCAGTTTTATCTCCTATAGTTGATGAACTGAAAAATGTAGCTAATATTTTAATTCTTCCTAGATTTAAAGAACAAGCTAAAATTTTTGAAGGAATTGATGGGGTTTCCATTTTAAAACCTCCTGTGGATACTTCAAATATCATCAAAAAATGTGATTTAGTTATTGGTGCTGGAGGTACAATGAATAGGGAAGCTGCAATTTTACAAACTCCAGTTATTTCCTGTTATCCCGGTAAAACATTGTCTGTTGATCAATATTACATTAATAAAGGTTTAATGTATAGATCCCAAGATACTGATGAAGTTATTCATAAAGCTTTGGAATTTATAGTTAATCCTCATGAAAAAATTGATGTTAAAACTGATGATTTATTCCAAATTATTATAGATAATTTATACGATTTGGCTAAAAATGGTAAATAGATATTTATAATACAAATTTCAAATATTTTATATAATATTTAATTTAATTTATTTATTGGGCTGGTAGCTCAGATGGTAGATCGTCGCCTTGGCATGGCGGAGGCCCCGGGTTCAAATCCCGGTCAGTCCATTTAATTTTAAAAAATAAAAGAGAATTGAGATTAAAATATGTTGTTAATTGCTCAAAACCATTTACAATTGATTTTGGAAGTTGGATTAATGTTATTTGTAACATTAGTCTTTTGTCTTAACTTGATTCCGTTGTCACTTAGTATTGTAACCTTTTTATCATTATTTTTAATGGGAGGTTTAACACTTCTTTTTGGTGCGGATATTGCGCTTCTTGTGTTATTTTCAAGTCAAGCAGAATTTACTCACCCATTTGGGCCAATTGCATTACTTGGTGCTGTAACAGCACTTGCTTCGTTAAAAGTGATGTCTGAATCGGGTGTTGATATTAGACCACTTAGAAGATTTGTAATTTTATTCTTAGCTGGAATCACTGTATTTGGTGGATTGATGCACAGATCCTTCTTAATTTTATGGTTACTCGGATTATTCTTAGGATACTTGATGATTTCCAAATCTTTCAGAGAAAAATCTGTATTTACATTAAGAAGAATCATGCTATTTTTCGGTGCAGCAGGTGTGGGTTTCATTTTCTTAGAAGTTCTTGCTCGTGTGTCTGGAATGACAATTTTCTCCCCACTTTTAAGATTAGGTAGGATTGAACAATATTCCTTGTCAAGTATTAAAATGGTATTAAACAACATTCAATTAATAGGGCATAACGCAAATGCTTCTTACTGGGGAGCTGAAGGAACAGCATTTGCTGAAGGTTATATTACTTTGCCAATGCAATTAGTTTTATTCTTTGGATTACCTTTCCCATTGTTCTTTGGTGTGCTTGTAAACCAAAAAGATACAATTGACTATATGCTTCCAGGTATATTCGGATGGGGATTTGACTTTGGAATATTGGGGCTTATTGGTTTAATAGTATTTGTACTTGGAACAATCCTGATTGGATTTAAAGTATTGAACATGTACAGAGAAAAAAGAGAGAAAAATAATAAAAAATACTTGGGAAGAGAAGTTTTATTAACTGGCGCATTAGCTGCATTCTGTTCACAATCATTAATTGGATTATTTATATTTAACAGGTCTATAAATGGTATGGCATTGTTAACCTTCTTGTTTGTAGGTGCATTGATTTTAGCTAATGTAGTTTCATTAAAATCAAGATCATAATGGAGGTAATTAAATGAAAGCTTTAGTATTGCTTGGATGTCCAGAAACTCCAGCACAAACTCCAATGGCAGTTTATGTATTCAATAAATTAACTAAAATGGGTTATGACACTACAATTGCAGCTAATCCTGCTGCATCTAAATTAGTGAAAATATCTGACCCTGAAGGATTATATAATTTTAATTTAGTAGATTTGGAAAGAACCTTGGGTGAAATTAACGAAGGTGATTATGACTTACTTGTCGGGTTTGTTCATAAAGATGCGGCAGCTTCTTTTTTTGTAACATTTGACCAAATTTTAAATACAAAATCTCTTGCTTTAGTATTTTCAAGGGACGCCGATGAAGTGGAGGAATTTGTTAATATGATTAAAGAAAGTGGAAGTAAATCAATGATTACTGCTGTTAGAGCATTCCATAATCCTTCACCAATAAAAGTTAAATTTGATAAAGCTATTAAGGAGTTTGAATAAAATGTCATTCTGTTTAGATACTTACCTTCAACAATCTGATGATTATGAGATTCATGCTTCAAAAGCTGGTTTTAAAGATTGTGCTATGATTATTAGATTCAAGGCTGATGATTTAGTTCATGTTAAACCAGGTGATGAAGTTTTAGGTGTTAGAGTTATTGGTATTCCTCCAATTCCTATTGGATTTGACAATAAGAAAGGAACTGTATTCATTCCATACACTAAACCTTGTCATGGAACTTCTGTTGTTGAACTTCCTATAAGTGAAGAAGAAGTTGAAAAAATCAAAAAACTTGATACTGGTAATAAAAAATGAAATCAACTGTTGTAGGTAGTTTTCCAGCTGAGGAAAGTGTTCCATCTAATTTTAAAGATAAATTATTAAATTCTTTAGGATTATATGATTCTTTTAGAGATGCAATTAAAAGTAGTGTTATTGCTCAACTTGATGCGGGAGTAGATATAATTTCTGATGGTCAAGTTAGAGGAGACATGGTTTCTATTTTTACAAAATATATTCCCGGAATGAAAATTGAGGATGGGAATACTGTAATTGTTTCTAAAATAAGAAGCCCAACTCAAGAAATTTCCATAAAAGATATGAAATATGCAAAAAAAGTCATGAAGGAATATTATGGTGGTAAAATTCCAGAAGGTAAAGGAATAAAAGGAATTATTACAGGACCAAATACTATTGTTCATTCTTCAAGAATTGAATCTTTTTATAAAAATAAAGAAGATGCTATTATCGATTTAGCCCATAGTCTAAAATTTGAAGTTGATGCAATTGCTAAAAAAGTAGAACCTGTTTATATTCAATTAGATGAGCCGTTTTTATCTACTGGAATGGTGGATATGAAAACAGCTCGTGAAGCTATTGATATAATTCATGATGGTTTGGATATACCTTTAGGAATGCATGTATGCGGTATTTTATCTGATGCATTCAAAGATATTGCTCGATTTAATATTGATATTTTAGATATGGAATTTGCAGGAAATAATGTGAATATTGGAGTTTTAGAAGAAAATGCATCATTACTTGCTAATAAAAAAGTTGGATTTGGATGTATTGATTCATCAGTGCATACTGTTGATGATATTGGTGACATTGATATGTTAGTAAGTAGAGCTATTGAAATTGTTGGGAAGGACAATTTGCTTTTAGATCCTGATTGTGGTCTTAGAAGATCTCCTAAAGATGTTGCTTTTGAAAAATTAAGATTAATGAATGAAATTAAAGATAAATACAGTTAAATAATATGTATTTGGAGTTTTCATTTATTTCTATTTTTATTAATATTATTTATTCCCAATGTAATTTGGAGTAAATATAAAATATTCTCAAAGAGAAAATAATATATTATTGGTATTTGAGCGTGTTGGGAAGTAATTGTTGTTTTTACTTTATTTTCTAGTGTTGAATTGATGTATTCATTGTACTTGCTTTTATTTATTTTCCGGTTTTATCTTTCTTATTTTTAGGAATTAATTCAAATAATCTATTTAAATGTTATCTGCTATAATTGTAGGAATTGAACATATTAACTAACAGAAATGAGATTATAAGGAAATTTTTCCGGTAATTATTTATCATTTGTTATAAATAGTATACATGTTATAAGAAATTTATTAATTGAGGTTTTATATTGGAAATAAGATTGGAACAAGAAAAAGATTATTTTAATGTGGAAAATCTTGTAAGAGATTCGTTTTGGAATGTATATCGTCCTGGTGCTTTTGAACATTTTATTGTCCATAATTTAAGAAATGATGAATGTTTTATCAAAGATTTAGCATATGTTATTGAAGAAGACGGAAAAATAATTGGCAATATCAATTATTCAATGGGCAAGCTTAATAACGATATTTCTGCACCAATATTGGGGCCAATTGCTATTGATAAACAATACCAAAATAAGAGTTATGGTTCTAAATTAATTAGACATACATTAAAATTAGCTGAACAGATGGATTTTCCATTTATTTTTGTTATTGGTGATGAAAAGTACTACTCCCGATTTGGTTTTAAAACAGCATCAAAATATAATTTTTATTTGGATGGTACTGATAAAACAGAGGAAAATCCGTTTTTCATGGTAAAAATATTCGATGAGGATAAAATTAACGATGATTCAGTAATATTCTACAATCCAGATGTTTTCATGGTGGATGGAGATGATGTTGATGAATTTGATAAACAATTTGAATATAAGGAAAAATTAGTTCTAGACGGTCAATTAGGTGTTTAGATGAGATATTTAATTATTAATGGATCTCCAAGAAAGCAAAATACTTATAATATTATTAAACAAGTTAAAAATAATTTGGATGGTGATTTTGAAGAGATTAATTTGATTAAAGAAGATATTCCAATGTGTAATGGTTGTTTTAAGTGTATTATTGAAAGTGAGACTAAATGCCCTCACTTTGATAAAATAAATCCAATAATAAAGAAATTACATGAATGTGATGGAATAATTATGGGGTCACCGGTTTATGCAATGAATGTCACAGGACTTTTGAAAAACTTCTTTGATCACACTGCTTATTTATATCATAGACCTGAATTTTTTACTAAAAAAGCGTTAGTTGTTGTTACGACTGCTGGTGCAGGTCATAAAAAAGTGGCAAAATATATTGATGAAACATTAAGGCATTGGGGAGTAAATAAAGTTTATAAAATATCATTTGCTTGTGGTGGAAAAGATTCATTTGATATTGATAATATTAATAAAATATCTAAAAAATTTTTCAATGATTTAAAATCAAAGAGATTACATTCGCCTAAGTTTAAAGATATTATATTTTATAATTTATGGAGAGCAATGGCAATATCAAAAGATTCTATAAAAGCTGATAAAGAATATTGGTTTAGAACGGATTTAGTTAATCATGATTTTGCACCTGAAATTAATTTAAATATTGTAAAAAAGGCATTTTCTAAAATAATGTTTTTTATTTTGAAAAGAGTAATTAAATAACAATCTTGATTTTAAAGTAGTATTATATATTTGAAATTATAAAATTAAATGTATTAATATTATTTTAATGGGATTATAATGGTTTTAAGAGAAAATAGGATTTTTTATTTAGATGAATTAAGAGCTATTGCAATTTTATGCGTAATATTTGCTCATACAATTCAAAATTTTCCAGTTAATACTGATTATTTAACATCTCCTATTCTTCTTTCATATCTTACAGTTGCAAGAATGGGTGTTGTTCTTTTTTTCATGATTAGTGGTGCTTTATTGATTGGTAAAGATTTTAATTTGGCTAATTTTTTTAAAAAAAGATTTTCTAGGGTACTAATTCCAACCATGTTTTGGCAAATTATAGGATATGTATCAATTTTGATTTTTGTAGGTTTTAACTATGATAATTTAATCCAAGCAAGTTCCCAAATTGGTTTTCCATGATTTGTTTGTGCAATTTTAGGTATTTATTTTGTTATTCCTATATTCAATTCATTTATTAAAGAATATGGAATTAGGGGTGCAGAATATTTCTTGATTTTATGGATTTTATTGATTATATTGACAAATATGCAAATTAGTGAAACTTATTATATTAATTTCTTATTTAATAATGTGGGAATATATATCGGATATGCAGTTTTAGGTTACTATTTAGCAAATAAAGAGTTTAACATATACTCTTTTCCTATGGTTATAATTTGTTGTGTTCTTTTCATTATTTCTATTGCTTTAAATAGTTATTATGCTTTTAATTTTAATCATGTATTTTATATTGAGTCTTATTCAATCATTATTCAATGTGCTTTGTTATTCTTAATTTTAAGATACATGAGTAAATTAGCTAAATTTAGACCAAAATTTGTTTTATCAAAATTTCATTTATTTGTTCAAAACTCATTTATTGGCGGTTTTATTTATTATTTAAGTATTTTTAGTTTTGCAATTTACTTAATGCATGGTTTTATTGTAAATATATTGATTCAATACTTGCCAGTTACTCAATTTAATATGATTTGGATGATATTTTTATTAATAATGATTGGATCTTTTATGATTATTGCAATTTTATCTAAAATACCTATTATAAATAAGCTATGTGGAATTTATTAAAAAGTATTATAAAAAAAGAAAGCATGAATATTAAATTTATCTATATTCATGTTTAAAGTTTTTATCATATAGCTTAGATGCATTAAAATCTCCAGGGTCTAAGACATCTCCAACTATAATCATTGCAGTCTTTGTTATATTTGCATCTTTAACTTTTTCTGCAATATTATCGAGTGTTCCTCTAATTATCTGTTGGTCTGGCCAAGTTGCTTTTTTAACAACTGCAACTGGAGTAGTTTTTTCATAACCTACAAGTAATTCTTCAACAACTTTATCAATCATACCGACACCTAAGAAAATACACATGGTCGCATGATGCTTTGAAAAACTAGCAAGACTTTCACCATCCGGTTTTGGAGTTCTGCCTTCTGGACGAGTTATGATAACGCTTTGAGAAATTTCAGGCAATGTTAGTTCTGCTTCGAGTACGCTTGCAGTACCAAATAATGAACTCACTCCTGGAATAATTTCATATTCAATCTCGTGTTTTTTAAGTTCACGAATTTGTTCAGCAATCGCTCCATAAATTGATGGATCACCTGTGTGTACACGGGCAACTAACTTTCCTTCATTAACTGCATTTGTGATAATTGCATCTGTTTCATCTAAATTTAAATAAGCACTATTGTGAATTTCACAATCATCACGTGCTACAGATAAAACATCTGGATTAACAAGAGAACCTGCATAAATAATTACATCCGCTTTTTCTATGACATTTCTTCCTTTAACAGTTATTAAATCAGGATCTCCCGGACCTGCACCAATGAATATAACTTTTCCTTTCATAATCTAATTTTTTATATCAAGTATTATTTAATTATTTTGTATCAAATTTGAATTTTAATCTCAGTAAACTTTATTAATATTTAAAATAATTAAGAAACATGGATGATAAAGGTTTTATTTCAGTTGAATACATTTTTTCATTGTTTTTGATGTTAATAATTGCTTCTAGTTTGTTATTTTATTCATCTTCAATTATTAATTCAAGTATTAATATTGAAGATACTGCATCTCATAGGCTTGTTTTAGATGATGTTTCAAATGTTATTAATCAAGTTAACTCAAATGGCAATGGTTATTCAAAATACATTAAGTTACCCTCTGATAAGGGTTATTTTGAAATTACTGTTGATAAATCTAAATTAACAATAGATTATGATGGTAAAAAAGGTGAAAGTATGATTCCTCTTTTAAATATAGATTCAAAATACAAATTAATTAGTGGGAAGGGATATTATATTTCAAAGACGGATGATGGGAAAATTGTGATAACATGATGGATAATAATGGTCAAATCTCAGCAGAATTATTATTTTTATTTGGAACATTAATTATTGTTTTAATGGTATCTATTGTGTTTATTTCAGGGGAAAACGAATTAAATATTGCAATGGGTGCTGCTCATAGTGGAGTTATGGAAGGACTTGTAACTTCATCAAGTGGAATTTATCCGGCTGATACCTATAGAAATTACATGAATTCAAAAATAAATGTATTGGACCCTTATTCTGTTGAAATAGTTAATATTTCGTATTCTGAATTGGGGGATGATGATAATTATAATAAAAAAAGAATACAGTTTAAAGTCTATGCAAAAACATCGGATAGATTTAATAATAAAGAATTACTTTCAATTGGGGATAGGATAAATTATAACTTAAGAAAATCTATTGCAATTAGTTTTAATTCAACGAGTGCAACTAATAAACTATATAATCCTGTTTTTTCACCACATTATGTTTATACAACCGCTAATGTTAAATGGTTGTAACTACATAAATTGACTTCATGTATGATGAAAATGAAAAAAAGCAATTAATGGAAGATTTAAAGGAAATGGAAACTTTTAAAGCTGATGCTGGTGATGAAGGTAAAATTTTACAGGAAGATTTAAAAGAATACTTCATCAATGGAAGCGGGGACAAAGAGGATTTGAGTTTTAGAATTGAATTATACTTCTATGCTTTTAAACTATTTTGTAGAAAACCAGTTAAAATTGATAGAAATCAATTTACAATATTTTTTAATGATTCTTTACTTGATTGGAATTTAGTAAAATTAGTCATGGATGATTTAACTGACTTTGAACTTGAAATAGAAGCAGTAAAAGAAGAAAAAGATGTGTTGATTAATTTAAATTTTACACTTCATTACTAGATTTTGAAAATTTTACAAGCATTGTTGGTGGTAATTTCATCAACTGTATCAACATCGATATTTTTGATTTCAGCTATTTTATAAACTGCATTTACAACATTTGAAGGTTCATTTCTCTCTTCTTTTGTCATAGCTAAATAAGGACTGTCAGTCTCTGTTAACACATAGTTCAAATCTATTTTTTCAATTAAATTTTGGTGCTGTTTAGAATAACATAACATGGTGGAAAAACTCATATATGCATTATCCATGTTCATTATTCTTTTTGCAGTCTTTAAACTGCCTCCGTAGCAATGAAAAATAAAATAGGGAATGTCTTCATACCCATCAATAATGTTGACAGCTTTTTTTTCACAATCTCTTACATGCATCACAATTGGTTTTTTGTATTCATTAGCTAATTCTAAAAACCCGGTAAATATTTTTTGTTGTCTTTCACGTAATGCATTATCAGTTACATAAAAATAGTCCATTCCAACTTCACCAATAGCTATGATATCATCTAAATGTGTAATAATATTTTTATGAGCAGTTTTTATTTCTTCATCAGTTGCATTTTGTGAACTTACGGGGTGAAAACCGAAAGTTGGATAAATAAAACCTTCATTCTCTTTTGAAAGTTTTAATACATTCAGATTACTGTCATTACTGTAACCTGAAACGATAACCTTATCTAATTTAGCCCGGGCTCTTTTGATAACTTCATCCCTATCATCATCAAAATCTTCAAAATCAATATGGCAATGGGTATCAATCATATTATGCACCAAATCTTCTATCTCTTGCTTGGTATGATCTAATTGCTCTTATAAAATCAACTTTTCTAAGTTCTGGCCATAATGTTTCACAGAAATATAGTTCTGAATAGGATGATTGCCAAAGTAGAAATCCGCTTAAACGTTCTTCTCCACTAGTTCTTATAATTAAGTTTGGATCATCAAGTCCTGCTGTATATAGGTTTTTACTTACAAGTTCTTCATCAACATCATCAATAGAGATTTTTCCGTCTTGCACATCTTTAATAATTTTTTTAAATGAATCAATAATTTCTAAACGTCCATCATATCCAATAGCTAAGTTGAGGAATCGTTTATTATAATTTGCTGTTGCATCTTCTGCTTCTTTTATTGCTTCTTTCACATTATCTGGAAGTAATTCGGTTCTGCCCACCACATTAACTTTTACTTCATTTTTGTGTATTTTCGGATTTTCTACTAATCTTTTGAAATTAATGACAAATAGGTTCATTAATCCATCCACTTCGTGTTTAGGTCTGTTGAAATTTTCTGTTGAGAAAGCATAAGCAGTAATAATCTCTATTCCAAGTTCTATACTCCAATCCATTACTTTTTCTAGGATATTTACTCCAATTTCGTGTCCTTTTACAACATCAATGTTTCCTTGTAATTTTGAGTATCTTCTGTTACCATCCATAATAAAAGCAACATGTTTCGGCATTTTTTCAGGAACCAAATCTCTTGATATGTACCATTCATATAATTTGTAAAGTATATTTTCTGCCATCTTATCCCTTCTTTATTTAAAAATTATCTAAAGTATTTGCTAATATTAAGCTACGAACATATCCTTCAATACTTTGATCTCTACTTGTATCTATGAATATTTTATCCATTCCAAAGGTTATTGCACCGTAACTTGGCCATGAATTAAGTAAAACTAATGTTCTAAAAATAATATTTCCAACTCTACCGTTTGGAGCGACAATAATATTGCAATTGTCTTTAATGGCTTTTTCAACTAAAATATAGTAATTTTTGACTTCTTCATTAGTTTTTTCTTGTATGATTTTTGTTAGTTTCTCACTATCGTTTATGGATTGTGATACTTCTTCACCTCTTCCAAAGTCATCTTTCCTTCCTTCTGCAAGAATTGCAATTTTTGGGGTTTTTCCAAGTCTTTTATAAAATGCGACACAGTTTTCGACAATATCTAATCTATCTTCAACACTATTGCCTTCATCAATTCCAACGGGAGTTAATAAAAATTCATATTTATCTCCATTAACATAAGTTGCTCTAGTGATGTGTGGGTAGGTTTCTTTTAATTCCCTCATGATATTTGAAGCTGGAAGTGATCCACGAACTACACCATGAATTTTATCATCTAAAACTGCACGTACTAAATCTTCATCACGATATATTAGTTTTAAATTTGTTTTTGGGTGTTTTTCTTTAAAAATATGACAAGCTTGTATTATATTTTCATTTTTTCCAACACCAATAGCTATTGTTTTCATTAGTATAATTTTTAGTATTTCTTATATAAATTAATTTTTCTTAAATCTTTAATTTTGGATGATTATTCGGATTTTAAAATTTTTAATTTAAAATCTATTTTAAAATAATTATTTTCATTAAAATTTGTTTTATTTACAAAAAAAGGAGTCTGTAAAATTTTATAGGCTTATTTGATTTTTTCTATGTTTTTCTGTCCAATTTTCCATTTGGTAATCTAAAAATGTCAGAATTCCATTTTTAGTTTTGTATAATTTCTTTATTTTTTCTGGATTTGTCTGCCTGTAGTAATTTTCGACTTTGTTTGATGTTTTTTCGATATTTTTATCATCTAAGTGTTGTATGTATCTGTGGAAGTGATTGATGATGTGTTTTCTTATGAAATCTTTTAATACAATTGGTATGACTCTGTAATTTTGTAAATATTGTTTAAATTGTTCTATTGCTTCTTTTGTTGAGTTTTGTCTGAAACAGTTTTTTAATACTCGTGCATTTTCGTAAATATATTCTCTTTCTTTTCCATTAATCTTGTTTCTTCTACAGTAGACTTTTAATTTGTGATTTATTGTTTGAAATAAATGAAATGTGCATAATTGATGATTTACTCCTATTTCATCTGCTATATTACGATACATTGGAAATAAGTCAGTTGTTAAGCAAATAAAAGGTTTATCTTTCGTTGAGTCTAAAATAAATTTTTTAGTATTTTTTGGTATTCTGCGACGTACGATTCTTTCTGAGACTGGAACATTAAGTATTGCATCGAATAAAGTCAATCTGTAATGTCTAACTCCATTAAGCCTTAAAAATTGCTCATCATAGAGATAATATCCAGAATATTCAAATTTTTCATTGACGATTGTTTCTTTGTGATTTTTGTTTGACCAATTCTTGATTGTTTGATGAGATGTTCTGATTCCAAGAAATATTTCAAAGTATTTGCTAATTTTGCGGAGTGATTGATATCCGATTTTCATTATTCCAGGGATTTTATCAATTATTTCTTGTAAAAATTGTTTATTTTTTCCAATTAATGGATTGTTGTATATTCCGAATTTTTTTCCACATTTTTTACATTGATATTGTTGTTCTTTAAATTTTGTAGTTTTTCCATTGATATTTTGTTTATTTTTTGTTATTGTGCCTTTTTTAATAATTTTATGAGCTCCACAAACGGGACAAATTGGATTAACATATGAAAATATGTTATTTTCGTCTAAAAATAGTTTATAATTAGTATTTTTGAAATTAGGGTTTTTATTTAATCTTTCTGAAATAATTTTTTCACGGTCAATTTTTTCTTCAGAAAAATCAAAAAGTTTAAGTTGTATGAAGTTTAAATTACTATTGAGGACAAATTTGTTTTGTTTGGTCATAAAATATTATTTGTCCTCACTTATTTAAGTAATTTACTATTTTTAAACTAATAATTTTTAAATTAAAGCAAAATTAGAACGAATTTTCATCGAAGTGAAATTTCAACTGTAAAAAAAATTAATTTGAAAGAAGCCTATAAAATTTTACAGACTCAAAAATAGGAAAAATGCTGTCTTTTAAATATTTGTAACTATCACCGTAACTTAAT
>CAYFRZ010000003.1:0-39220 GCA_964345675.1 uncultured Methanobrevibacter sp. | reverse complement strand
CAAATATTTTAATGGTTACTTATATATAATTAGAAAATCATAATAATTTATGTTATTAATTTATTTGGGCTTTATTTATGAATTTATTTGAAAAATTTGGTATTAAAACGGATAATAAAGTTTTATATGATACTGCATTTGCTCATGGTTCATATTCTACTAAAAATGGTTTAGATTATAATTATGAACGTTTAGAGTTTTTAGGGGACTCTGTTTTAAGTGTAATTGTTTCAGAGTATTTGTATGAAAAATATCCTCAATATGAAGAAGGTAAATTAACAAAATTACGGGCGAATTATGTTTGTCAATTTGCATTAATTTATTATTCTCATGAATTAGGGCTTGATAAATATCTAAATGTTGCTGCTCAGGAATCAAATTTAACTAAAAATGAAATATTGTCTATAACTGCAGATATTTTTGAATCTTTTTTAGGAGCTATGTTTTTAGATCAAGGTTGGGATTTTGTAAAAAAATTTGTTGCAAATTCAATATTTAAATATGTTGATGCTAATGTTATATTCTTTGCAGATTATAAGTCTGCTATGAAAGAATATGGTGATGCTAAAGAATTGGATGTTTCATATAAAATTTTAAAAGAATATGGTGTGCCTCATGATAAAACATTCGTCACGGCAATATTAATTGATGGTGAAGAAATGGGCGTTGGTAAAGGTAAGAATAAAAAAGAAGCGGAACAATCAGCCGCAAAAGTAGCTATTGAAAAATTAAATATTAAAGTGTTTTAAATGAATAAGGAATCTGTTGGAATTGTTGAAACTAAATATCTTGATATATCCAATCCGATTATATTGGATAGTGGAGAAACTCTCGATAATGTTATTGTTGCATATGAAACTTATGGTGAACTTAATAAAGAGAAGTCTAATGCTATTTTAATTTGTCATGCATTAACTGGTGATGCTCATGCCGCAGGATGGCATAAAGGAGATAAAAAACCCGGCTGGTGGGAAATGGTTATTGGTCCGGGTAAATCATTAGATAGTGAAAAATACTTCATAATTTGTTCTAATGTATTGGGTGGATGTAAAGGAACTACCGGTCCAAGTTCTATTAATCCTAAAACTGGTAAAGAATATGGACTTGATTTTCCTGTGATTACTATTAATGACATGGTTAAAGTTCAAAAAGAACTAATAGATTCATTTGAGATTAGTCAATTGGCTGCCGTTATTGGTGGGTCAATGGGTGGAATGCAAGTTCTTGAATGGATGGTATCTTATCCTAAAATGATGAAAAAAGCAATACCTATAGCAACTGCAGCTATGTCTTCACCTCAGCAAATTGCATTTAATGCTGTGGGTCGTCAATCAATATTTTCAGATCCAAAATGGAATAATGGGAATTATTATGATACTTGTGAAATTCCAAGCAATGGTTTATCTCTTGCACGCATGATTGCTCACATTACTTATTTAAGTGATGAATCAATGGATATTAAATTTGGACGTGGTCTTCAAGATAAAGATGAGATTAGCTATGATTTTACAGTTGATTTCCAAGTTGAAAGTTACCTTAAACATCAAGGTGAATCTTTCGTAAAACGTTTTGATGCTAATAGCTATTTGTTTATTACAAAAGCAGTTGATTTATTTGACCTTTCTGTTAATGATTCCTTAATTGACGGACTTAAAAATGTTGAAACAAAAGTGGAAGTTATTTCAGTTGATACCGACTGGTTATACCCAACAGAACAAAGTATGGAAATTGTAACAGCTCTCAATGCTAATAATATTGATGTATCATTTTCAGAAATTAAATCTAACTATGGTCATGATGCATTCTTACTTGAAAGAGGTCAACTTAATTATATTTTCTCCAACTTCTTATCAGAAAATGTTGTTGATGATTTGATGATGGAGGAAATAGCTACAATTAAGGAAAATGCGGATATTGTTGATGCAGCTAAATTAATGTTAGATAGGCATGTAACTCATATTCCTGTTGTTACCGATGACTGTAAGCTTATTGGAATTGTTACAAGTTGGGATTTATCCAAGTCTATTGCTACAAATTCTAA
Source organism: uncultured Methanobrevibacter sp. (assembly GCA_964345675.1). Classification (GTDB taxonomy): domain Archaea; phylum Methanobacteriota; class Methanobacteria; order Methanobacteriales; family Methanobacteriaceae; genus Methanocatella. The sequence goes on along the minus strand of CAYFRZ010000003.1, from coordinate 37,179 downwards.
TAATTTAAAAGATATCATGACAAAAGAAGTTAAATATTGTCATGCAGACGATGCAATAGATGAAATCGCACGTAAAATGCGTAAATTTGATATTTCATGTCTTCCAGTTGTTGATGAAGATATGAAAGTTTTAGGTCTTATTACTACAGATCAAATTAGTAATTTGCTTAGTTAAATTACTTCTTTTTTTTATTTATTTTAATTTTTGGAGTCGTTATTATTTCAAGAAAGTCTAAATTAATTGATGGTGCTAAAAAGAGTATTCCAATTACTTTGGGATATGTTCCAATGGGAATTGGATATGCTGCAATTGCAATTAAAGCAGGAATGACACCTTTACAAACGGTTTCAATGTCTGTTTTAGTATATGCAGGGGCAGGTCAGTTTATTGCAGCTTCAATGGTATTGGGTAGTGCTAGTGTAATGGCAATTGTATTGACTAATTTTGTTGTTAATTTAAGATATTTTGTAATGTCGACCTGTGTTTTAAATCAAGTTGAAGAATCCAGTTTACCTTTAAATATCTTAGCGGCTCATACAACTGTGGATGAATCTTTTGCAATGTTTTCATTAAGTGAAGATTCAAGTATTTGGGTTTACTTGGGAATTGCAGTAACTGCATGGATAAGTTGGATTTTAGGAGCTTCAATTGGTGTTGTAATATTGGATATGCTTCCAGTAATAGTTACAAATAGTTTTAACATTTCACTTTATGCTTTGTTTGTAGCAATTTTAACTCCTGCTATTAAAGAAAGCAAACAAATTGCGCTTTTAGTTGTAATTACAGCTGTTTTAAATATTGTTTTGAGTCAATTCTTAGGGAATTGGTCTTTAATTGTATCAACACTTGTTGGTGCAGCAATTGGAATGTATATTGTTGATGATGAATATATGCTGTCAGGTGATGCTTAATGGATTATATGATGTTGGTTATTATAGGTTGTACGCTTGCAACATTTATTCCAAGGTTAGTTCCAGCTTTATTTATTGATAAGCTTAATTTTTCACCAAAATTTGAGAAATTTTTAGATCTAATTCCTTATACTGCCCTTGCAGCATTAATATGTCCGGATGTATTGACAGTTGATAATGAATTATGGTATATTGGTCTGATTGGGGCTATTGTAGCAGCAGGACTTGCTTGGAAAAAAGCACCTATGGGTGCTATTGTAATTGTAACTGTAATTGTTTTAATAACAATTTATTCAATTGTTCCATTTTTCTAAAAGAAATAAAAGAGGATGTTTACAATGAAACATCCTTAATTTCAAAGTATATGAAGGATATTAATGCACCAAATAAGAATGTTACTCCTATTGTTGATAATGGCAGTAGTAATCCACAAGAATATTCTGCCATTGTGTTTGAACTAACAATATAACAAGCCATCCAAGGGAAATATGGGCCCCAGGTACAACTGTAACTTAATAAATTTGCAAGAATTAAAACTGCTCCAGTAATCATTGATGGAACAATATTTTTCATTATCATAGATAAAAAGATAAATGGAGTCATTACTAAAGAAAGCAAAAATCCACCTAATAACATTTCACCAAAGTAATGTAATGCAATATTTAATGTTAAACCAACACCACCAAATATAAAACCAAAGATGATTGTTCCGATAAAGGTGACGCTAAACAATAATAGCGTCCAAATAATAAATACGATGTATTTTCCAAGTAAATGCTTGAAATTAGATATTGGACTTGTTAAAACTAATTTTAATGTGTGTTCTGTGTATTCTCTACCGATTAAATATGAAATGATAATGCATAGGATAAATACAGCAAATACACCAGTCATATACAAATTAGTTTCGATAAACATTTTTGAAAACTGCAAAATGAAATTCGAATCAACTGATTGCATCTTTAAAGCACTTATATACATTAAAAATGGGGGAATGAATCCTGTTAATAAACTTAGAAAGAATAATTTCGAACTTTTTAATTTTAAAAATTCACATTGAATAAAATTTAACATTATAATCACCTATAATTTCACATCTTTTTGAGTTAAATGGAAGTAAGATAATCCTAAACCTATAATAAATGTTATTATAATAACTGCATACACAATGGACATATTAGATGTATATTGAACTATTTCTCCTGAAGATATCATTGAAGGAAGTATCCATGGATAATAAATTGTTTGTTCGTGACCATATGCAAAAATATTTCCAAAGGTTAAAATAGCTGCGGTAATCATTGCAGGAACCATATTTTTCATCTGCATTGAAATAAACATCACTGGAGTCATAACTAAGAATAATAACAATCCTCCAAATAACATTTCATTGTAATACTTTAAAATCAAATTAAATGATATTCCATCTATGCAGGTAATATATGAAAGTAGTACAGAAGCAAAGAAGCATACAGAACATAATATTAAAATCCAAATTAAAAATGCAATTGATTTTCCTATTAGATACTTAAATCTTGAAATTGGAGTGGATAAAATTGATTTTAGCGTATGTTCATTTAATTCTCGGCTAAAAATGTATGCAACTACAATTATTGTAAGAAAGATTCCAAAAATACCTAACATATATAAATTTGTTTTACTGGATAATAATGCAAAAGTAATTGGTTCACCAAAATCAAGTATTCCTAAGAATCCTAAATATACAAGTATTGCAGGAGTTAAGGAATCTAATAAGCTTAATAAAAATATTTTTGAGTTTTTTAACTTAAAAAACTCCACATGAATAAATTTAAGCATAAATTTCACCATATCTTTCTTTTTTTTCAATTAATTTTGTAAAGTATTCTTCTAGACTTTCTTCAATTATTGATAATTCATTTACTTTAATTCCTGATTTTACAAATAATTCATTGAAAGTAGATTTTAGATTTAAGTTGGTTAATAAATGAATTCTATTTAAAGAGTTATCAACTGTAAAATCAATTCCTTTTGTTAACTGTAGCTTTTCTAATATTTGACAAACTAAAGGAACATCTGAAACTTCAAAATCAACATGTTTATTTAGTTTTTCATGTAATTGGTTCATGGATACTTCTTCAATTAATAATCCTCCATCCATTACAATAATAACATCAGCTATAGTTTCAATTTCACTTAAATATGGCTTGATATTAAAATTGTAGTTCCATAACTCTCAGATAATTCTTTTAAAAGTTTTCTTATTTCTTTAATCCCCATTGGGTCTAAACCATTAATTGGTTCATCAAGAATTAAAATCTCTGGGTTGTGCATAATTGCTGCTGCAATACCTAATCTCTGTTTCATACCTAATGAAAAGTTTTTAAATTTTTTATCTTTTACATGGGATAATGAAACAATTTCCAATGCCCTTTCTATAGTTTCTTTTTTATAATTTCATCTAAGTTTTGAAAATACTTTTAAATTATCAAAGGCAGATAAATTTTCGTAAAATCCTGGTGTTTCGATAATTGAACCAATTTTTGAATAAATTTCTTTAGGATCTTTTTTGTAGTTTTTACCAAAGAAAAATATTTCTCCATTTGTTGGTTTTGAAAGATTTAAAAGCATGCACATGGTAGTTGTCTTTCCTGCACCATTTTTTCCAAGCAATCCGTATATTTTTCCTTTTTCAATTTTCATATCTATGGAATTTACTGCAAATTGTTTTCCGAATCTTTTTGTAAGTTTTTTTGTTTCAATAATATATTCAACCATTTAATAACCTCTGAATAATGAATAATTACTTTAATTAGTGAATTAAAGCATTTAACTATTAAATTAGGTTTCATATAATTATTTATGCGCATAATAATTTTTTTGAACCCCGAGCAACATATCCATAACAAATTTTTCATGTCATGATTTTCTTCATATGTTATAAATACATTGCATATGTTAATAATTATTTACACTATATATAAATTTTTCGTTTTATAATTTTTTAATAAATTCCTTATAAATCTATTTCAATTTTTAATTAAATATTAATTAATTTATTTTATTATTAAAATACTAGTTAAAATTAAAATATAATTAAAATATGTTGTAAAATAGTTATTTTTCTAATTTAAGTTAATTTAATTAAGTTTTCTAAAAATAGTTAATTTTATATACTATGTAATTTAACATTAACATAAGTAATTATATTTTAACATAATTGCTTAAGTACTTAAATACTTTTTCAAAAATAACTTATTTGTGGATTATTATGAGAACCATGATTAAATATTTAAGACAAGAGCTCAAAATGAGCCAAAAAGAACTTGGGGATAAAGTTGGAGTTACTCGACAAACCATTAACGCACTTGAAAATGGTAGGTATAATCCGTCTTTATTTTTAGCTTATGAAATTACTCAGGTTTTTAATAAAATGTTATTCAAAGGAGACAGGGAACAATACTTTGTCATGGAAGATATTTTTATTTTCGATGATGATTATTATTAGGTGATTTAAGATGATTTTAGATATATACAAGGATGCATTTGAATATTCTGCTAAAGATTGGAAAGCATTATTAAAATTAGGAATTATTTGTTTATTTAGTTTTTTGGTAATACCAGTATTTTTAATTGCTGGATATAATTATAGAGTAGTTGGCACTGCAGTGCATGGAATTATTAATGGAAGGGATTCAGTACCGGATTTTGATGATTTAATTGACATGTTTATTGATGGTGTAAAAGTAGCAATTGTTCAATTTATTTACTTATTGGTACCTGCAATCACATTTATATTATTTGTTTTTATTTCTAACAATTTATCTGGAGTTTTAGCATCTGCTGTAGTACTTATTGGTTGTTTACTCACATTTGTACTTGGAATTATCGCATGTTTGATGAGTCAAATGGGGATATGTCATATGGCATACAATGAAGGTGCATTTACAAAAGCATTTGCTGCTGAAGAAATAAAAGATGTGATAAATGAAATTGGTGTTTCTGAGTGCATCTTAACATATTTTGGAATAATAATTATATGTGTAGTTTTAAGTATTGTTGTCACTGGAATCATTGGATTAATCTTTACAATATTTGGAATTTCAGGATCTATTTTAGGTGTTGATGCAGGAGGCATATTTGCTTTAGGGGCATTTGTTAATTCATTGATTACTATGTTTATTGTAGGACCATATTTAAGCATCTTCACTGGAAGATCAATAGGATTATTATACACAATGCAAATATAGGTGAGAGTAATGGTTAGTATAACAGATTGTGTTGTTGAAGGGTTAAAATATCCTTTAAATAACTTAAAAAAACTTTTAATTTTTGGTGTTTTATTCGCTTTAGTTAATTTAATATCATTGGCTATCAGCAGTAAATTCATCGGCTTGGTAAGAGCATATTCAAAATTGCTTAATAACGGAAACAATGTACTAAATATTTCACAATTGCCTGCTGGCGATATTAATATGATAATAGGTTTATCAATTGTCAGCTTTATTATAATGTTATTTATAATGGGATATGAGTGGGATATTGTTAAATTTTCAATTGATAAAAAAGAAGACCTTCCAGGTTTTGGCAATATATTAAGAATATTTATTAATGGAATAAAATATTTCATTGTCAGTGTTGCATATAATATTATTCCAATAATATTGCTTGCAATTGGGATTGAATTCATTACAGAATCATTTGGATCATATTTAGTTTTAATTTCCCTATTATTATTTATAATTACTTCTTTCCTCCTTATAATGGCATTAAACAATATGGTAGCATATGATAGCATTAAAAAAGCATTTGATTTCAAAGAAATAACTGATAATATTGCCAATCTCGGATGGGGCAAATATATTGGAATAATTATATTCACATTCATTGTATATATTATTATAATGGTTGCTGTAGGATTTGCATTATCTTTTATTGCAGTATTTATTGCAGCGGCAATTAATAATCAAGTTATAATCTTATTTGCTTGTTTATCAGTAATTGAAGGATTATTCGTATTATCTTATATAAATGCATTCTTCAATAGGGTATTTGGATCCGTTTATAGAGAATCAATTAAATAATTGGGATGTTTTTTAACATTCCTTTTTTTTAAGGTGTAATTATGGACATTAATGTTGATTTATTTTATTTTTTTAATCATACATTTAAAAATCCTTTTTTGGATTATACAATGCCAATTATAACTCATTTTGGTGGGTTTGAATTCTTATTATTGATTTTAATTGCTATTTTATTATATGCTCACTTAAAAAATAATGGAACACTTAGAAAAATCATTTTTTTAACATTAATTGCATTTTTATTTGCCGATGTGATTACTTTTATTTTAAAACATTTAATTCATGAACCAAGACCATTTGTAAGTTTAAATAATGTGAATTTATTAATTGTTGAAAATGACCTTCTTTCATTCCCTTCTGGCCATACTACTTCAACATTCGCTTTTGTATCATTTCTAGTATTAAATATGAAAGAATTATCTAAAAATTATAAAATCATTAATGTTTGTTTGATAATTTTTGCAATTATAATTCCATTTTCAAGAATGTATGTGGGTGTGCATTATCCGGGTGACGTATTGGCCGGTGCAGTTATTGGGATTTTTAGTGCATTTATTGTTAATCACTTTAAAGAGGAAATTTTATTTATTATTAACTTAATAATAAGATTTAAGGAGAATATTTTATGAATAATTTTGAAAATCAGGTGTTTTGTCAATCTTGTGCTATGCCACTTGAAAATGATGAACTTTTTGGAACTAATGCAGATGGAAGTAAAAATGAAGATTATTGTATTTACTGTTTTAAAGATGGTGAATTCACTTCTGATATGTCAATGGATGAAATGATGAACTTTTGCATTGATAAAATGATTGAAGTCCATCCAGATATGGATAAACAGGAAGCAACTGCAATGATGAATTCCGTATTTCCTCAATTAAAAAGATGGGCAAATGATTAAATTTCACCCCCTCTTCTTTTTTTCTTTTTAAACATTAATATGGATGATTTTTGATAATATGTGTTCAATTGTTGGATTGCAAGGTAATGTTAAAGCAAAAGATATAGTTAAAATGTTGAAAATCTCTAGAAATAGAGGACCCGATTCTTCAGGGATTTATTTAGATGAAATTTATAATAACATTGATTTAGATAAGTTTGATGATGATAAAACATATCCTGTAGCTTTTGGCCATAATTTACTTTCTATTTATGATTTAAATGATAGATTATCAAAACCACAACCTATAGCTAATGATAATCTTGTTTTAGTTTTTAACGGTGAAATTTATAATTTCAAAACAATCACAAATTTACTTTCTAAATTATGTGTTGAAAAAGAGATTTCATCAGATGCAGAAGCATTACTTTATTTAATCGATTTTTATAATAAAGGAGATTTAGTTAAAGCTATTCAAAGTGCAACTAGATTAATTGACGGTGATTATGCATTTTCAGTTTGGGATGGTGAAAATATAGTTATTGCACGTGATCCTTTGGGGGTTAAACCTTTATTTTATGGGGAAAATGAAAAATTAAAAGGATTTGCATCATCAAAGCAATCCTTAAAAGAAGTAGGAATAACTAATATTAATACACTAAAACCTGAACACATTCTTTTTAATGGTCAAGACATAGCTCCAGCTCAAGCAATTCATGAAAAAGTATTTGATGGGGATGTAACTAAAATCGATAAAATTTTAAGATTAAGTGTTCTTAAAAGGGTTGAAGGAATAACTGAGATTGGCGTAATATTCTCAGGTGGTATTGACAGTTCTTATCTGGCATTATTATTAAAAGAAATATCTGAAAATATTCCTTTAAAAATCAAACTTTATGCAGTTGGAGTAAAAGATTCCAAGGATGTTGAAGCAGCAATATATGCTTCTAAATTCTTAAACTTAGATTTGGAAATCTGTGAAATAACAGAAGAACTAATTCTCGAAGCTCTGCCAAATGTAGTTAAAGCTATTGGGGACGATAATTTAATGAAAGTTGGTGTTGGACTTACAACTTACTTTGCAACAAAAATGGTTGCTCGTGATGGCATTAAAGTAGCTATTTCAGGTCAAGGGGCTGATGAGCTATTCGGAGGGTATAAAAGATACTTGCAGAGTTTTGTTGATGGAACCTTAAACTATGATTTAAGGGAAGATATTTCTAATATGTATCATGTAAATCTTGAAAGAGATGATGCATGTTCTATGCTTAACGGTGTTGAATTAAGATTGCCGTTTTTAGATAAAACTCTTGTGGAATTAGTATTGAATATTCCTGACAATAAAAAGATTGTTTCAATGCACGATGATATGAGAAAAAGTATCTTACGAAAATTAGCTTTTGAAAGTGGTCTTGATTATGAAATTGCATATAGACCTAAAAAAGCAGCTCAATATGGAACTGGTATTGATAAAATTTTAAGAAAAAAAGTTATAAAAAAGACTGATTTATCAAAATTTTTATAATTCATTAATATTTTATTTTTTTACATTTTGCATAGTTTATAAATATCTTTTTATATGTAAAATGGTATATATAATATCATAATTATGTGATTTTATATGTATTGGAAAAAATTGAATATTGTAATGCTTGTAATTATTATTTTTATTACACTCATTTCTACTGTTTCAGCTATGGATGCAGATGCAAACAGTGTTTCTGCTAATTTGGATGGTGTTGATCATCAATTGGCTGTTGATGGTGTTAATGCATCATTAGAAATATATGATGTTCATTCAGTGAATAATCCATCTATTACTCCTACTGAAGTGCATAATACAACAATCGATAAAAGTGTTTCTAATGCTAAAAACAGTACATATTCAATTAATATTTCATTGTATAACAATACTACTTCTAAAAATATATCCGTAAAAGATGCTCGAGATAATTTTGTTTTTGGGAATATTACATTCATTGATAATACTGATGTAGAAGATAATTCATTCTTTTCTGTTTTGTCACAAACTAGAAACTACACTGCTAATTTTAATTCAATATTGCCTAGTTTAGAAAAAACTGCTTTTGCTACTAATGTGTCTATTGGTGATTATGTTGTTTATCTTATTAATGTGACATTACCAGTTGGTAAATATAGTAATCTAACTATTAGTGATAGGTTACCTGATGGTTTTAACTATGTTAATGCAACTATTGATAATCATATTGTAACACCTACTACTAATGATGGTAGTATAGTTACTTTTACATTTATTGATATTGATTCAATGGCTCTTTCAAAAACTTGTGTGATTTAAATATCTGCAAGTTTTTTATTAAAAACATTTTTTTAATATTTGGAGTTATTTTTATAATTTAAAGCTAATTAATCCATTATTCTGAAAAATTTAAATGAATAGATTAATCAAAAAATTAGTTATCACACAAGTTTTTGAAAGTGACATTCAATTGACTATAATGGTAATATATTATTATATTTAACATGTAATGTTGCTAATGATATTAATATTAATAATATAAATATGAGTAAGAGAAATATTGCTAATCTTATTATTAATAATTTATTAATTAGTACAAGTAGTGTTAATGTTACTATTATTGAACCTATTCTTAATATGACTATGGGTATTAATGATACTAATATACAAGGAAGTAATAATCTTACAATTAGTATAAATGTAACTAATGCTGGTAATGCTAATGCATATAATGTTGCAGTTAATTATAATCTAACTGATTTAATTAATAATTATGTTAATGGTACTACTATACATAATGTCACTATTACTATTGATGGTATTGATTATACTATTAATCAATTGGATGTAACTATTAATTTAGGTACTATTATGCCTAATTCAACTAAGCATATTTTAATTAATTTCACTGTTAATGATAATGTTATTATTGGTAGTAATTATGTAGGTAATGTAACTATAAGTTGTAGTTCAACAATTAATAATACTATACAAACCAGATATTATACTAGTAATACTAGTTTGATGTTTACAACTGAATTACCTCAAATAGATAAAACTGTTTATATTTCTTCTTATACTAATAGTACTATTAATGCGTCTGTTGGTGATGATGTTATTTACCTTATTAATATAACTTTACCTAAAGGTAACTATTATAATATAACTGTTACAGATGAGTTGCCAAAAGGTTTTACTTTTGTCAGTGCAGTAATTGGTGAAAATACTATAACACCTATACATGAAGAGGGTCGTTTAGTTACTTTTGAATTATTAAATATTAAATCTGCAGATTATGATGGAAATATATTATTATATTTGACTTCTCGAGTCATTGATGATGAATCTATTGATAAAGTAGGTGATACTAAGATTAATAAGGTTACACTTACCAACAATGGCATATTTATCAACAATAGCAGTTCTACTATAACTATTATTGAACCTTCAATTAGTATGAATATGAGTTTCAATGAATCTAGCGTTGAAGGTGGGAAAAATATATCTCTTGATATTGATGTATCTAATGCTGGCAATGCTAATGCTTATAATGTCACTATTAAAGATAATTTAACTAGTTTGATTAATAATTATGTTAATGGCTCCACAATTGATGATATTACAATTACTGTTGGTGATGAAATAGCTAATTGTACTTGGGATGAGTTAATTGCTTCAATTAATTTAGGTACAATTGCGCCACATGCTACAAAACATGTTAAACTTCAATTCATTGTTAAAGATGATGTTATAATAGGTACTTTATATAGGGGTAATGCTACCGTTTTAGCTTATTCAGTACCAATTCTTAGTAAGGATACTAGATTATATGTTGGTGAAAACTCTACAGAATTTATAACTGATGAACCTTCCATATCTAAAACAGTATCTAAAGATAATGTTGTAATTGGTGAAAGTGTAAAATATTATATTAATGTTATTTTACCTAAAGGGAATTATACAAATATTACTATTATTGATGAGTTACAAATTGGTTTATTAATGAAAAATGCAACAGTCAATGGTAATTCAATTCCATTTGATGTTTCTAATGATGGCAATAAAGTTACTTTCCAATTCTTAAATCTCAGTTCTTACGATTATGATAATAACCTAGTAATTGAAGTTATTAATATTGTTGCTAATATTTCTTCAAATGTGGACGGTGTTGTATTAACTAATAATGCAACTCTTATTTCACATAATGTTACTATTAATAATGATACTGCTAGTGTGACTATTGTTGAACCAGTAATATCTATTTCTAAAGTTTCCCAAGTTAAAGAAGCTCAAGTTAATAGGGAAATAACTTTTGAATTCACTATAAAAAATACAGGTACTGCTAATGGTACTGGAGTTTATATAACTGATGATTTATCTCAATTAATCAATGAAAAAGATTTAGATAATGTTCGTATTATTTATAATGGTGAATCTTATGATTATACACGTGATGGTAAGAAATATAAAATTCATGTAGGTAATCTTGGTATTGGTGAGAGTAAAACATTTTTAATGACTTTTATTCTTGATAAGGATGCTGAAATTTATAAAAATTATACTAATGTAGCTGTTGTTACTGGTTATTCGAATGATGATTATTCAAATAGAAGATCTTACAAAGATACTTCAAATGATTCTTTTGTTGTAGATATTACTTCAATGCCTAATATTAGTATTGATCATGATGAAGGAAGTGGGAAAAGTTCTCCTATGACAGTTTCAAATCCTTTAGGTGTTGTTGTTGACGATAACTTTGATTATAGAATTTACTTTGATAATAAAGGAGTTATTAATGGATATAATGCTGTTATTGACTTAATCCTTCCGGATTCAGTAAGTAATTTTTCGACAACTTATTTGGGTTCCAAAGTTAACATTAAAAAAGGAACAGATTTAGGTAATGGGACTTGGTATGATCCAGGTAATAAAGCTTATATTGATGTTCCTAAAGGATCTAATTTATTTATTTTAGAAGTCCCTGTTGGCGGATTCACTACTAATGCACCTGCTGCTGAGATTATTATTAAATCTATATTAAATAAAAATGTTAATACTACGGATTTAATTAATATAACTGCTATTCCTTTCTTCCAATATGGTAATGATTATACTGGTGTTGAAAATCCGATTAGGGGTAATTCAACTAGCGCATTTGTAAAACCTTTATTTGCATCTATTAATAAATATTCTAGTTTAAATGGTGTTTTAGATGGTTCTGGTGAAGTAGCTACTGGTTATTCTTGGAGATTCTCATTTGTAGTTACTGTTGACTTAGTTGATGATGTTGAGTATACAACATTTGTATTAAATGATACCCTTCCGGGAAACTTGAAATTTTTGGATGGAACTTTAAATGTTTATGATTCAGGGGGCAATATTGTATCTCCGGATTCATATGAAGTATTTTATCCTTCTACTACCGGTGGTTCAATCATTGTTAGATTTTTAAATAAGGTAACTGGAACAAGTAATGTCATTGATTATAAATTTAATTATACTGTATATGCCCCGGAATTTGATAATTCAACTGATAGTCTAAAAAGGATTATTAGTGATGTTTATGGTGGTTTAAACACAACTGTAAACAAAGTTACTATTGATTATGGTATTGCTAATTATGGTATTAATGATTCCATAAATGATTCGTATATTGTATATTTGGAATCTCTTAAAATTACTAAGGGTGTTAAAGATAATGAGAATGGTGACGGCCAGGGAGGTTTTACTGGTCCAGGCCATATATTAACTTATAGTCTTAATTATGAGATCTCAGATTACTTTAATTTCACTCAATTTTATTTAAATGATACTGTTGGTGGTGCTAAAGGATTTGACCAAAGTTTTACTGGTTCGAATTTAATATTTGTCACTAATGGAAATCAATATGTTATGAATAGCTCTTATTATTCTATTTATAACATAACTTCAGGAGAATCTGTTGGAAAATGGGGAATTCTGATTAATATTTCAAAATTCTTTAATGATAATTTTGGATCTAGTTTAATTAGAAATGGAACTTCAGGCAGTGTTAAATTTAATGTTACTGTAAGGCCTTATAATCAAAATGGAACAATTATTGAGTCCATGTATACTATATCTAACAATGTTGTAGGTAATGCAACATTACCAAATGGCAATCATGTGACTGAAACTGGTAGTTCATATATCTATGTCGATGCACCTAGAGCATCTAATAAGACTATTAAATACATCAACGAACATGACGCTCAAATTCAGTATAATTCTGATGTTGGCGGGTTTGATATTTATACTGAGGATAATGTTACATTCCTTATTGAAGCGGATGTTCCAAACTCTCTCAATCAATTAAAAATTGTTGACCATGTTACTATTCCAATTTTCACAGTAGAAGGATTTAATGTTATCAATAGTACTATTGGTGAAATTCCTAAAGCAGGGCACTGGACATATGCAGATGAATCATCTTTACTTTATGATATGGATGGGAATGTAATTAATCCTGAAGTCCTTGTTGATTCATCTAAAAACACAATTACTTTCAATTTTAATGGTATTTATAAAGAGGTTCAAAATAGAACAACTTTAAGATTATACATTACTTTAGCTGTAAATCGTTATTATCTTGCAGATGGATTATTCAAACCTAATTTAATTAGTATATATTATAATGATCAGCAATTGAATGCTTATGCAAAACAACAAGCCGTTTGGATGTTGCTTAACGAACCTGTTTTAAATATTAATAAAACAGTTAATGACACTATTATTGAAAATGGTGATACTGTTACTTATAACATCACTGTTTCTAATACAGGACATGCAAATGCCTACAATGTTACTATTTATGATGATTTCTTGGAAAAATATGATTATTTTATTGTAAATGGCACTGTATCTAATTTCCAAGTAATATGGGGTAATGGTACTGAAATACCTATTACAATGGATTTTTTTAATTCTAAAAAAGGATATAACTTTGGAACTGTATTTTTCGATTCAGAAAATAATTGCAATAATTTCACTATTTATTATACTGTAACATTCAATTCACATTCAATTCCTTCACATAATGTAATTAACACAGTAGAAGTATTGAGATATACATCTATTGTAAATGGTAGTAACTTTATTGATGATATGCCTTTGTTTAGTAATGCAATTTTAGAAACATATATGCTAAATTTTACAAAAGAGTATATGGGTTCTAATGATTTTAATACTTCTGATGGTAGGAAACAAGAATCATTCATTGGTGAGTCTGTTATATTTAATTTAACTGCTAAATTGCCTAAATTGGATGTTGTCAACTTAACATTTGAAGATTTTGCTATGAATCTTGGATTCTATAAATTTGAAGTAATGTATAGTGAAGGAATTAATCATGATGATATAGTTGTCATACCATATATTTTCCATCATGAAAATGGTGATATTGTACGTATTGCATTTAAAGGAACAATGTTGGCATCTAATGTTGATGATTTTGTAACCGTTTTATTGTATTATGTTGTTAATGAAACATATTATGATAATAAATATGTATTTAATCAGAGTAATGCTGCTAATTTGTATTATAATTATCCTTTAATTTATTCTGAAATTGATGATTTACTTAATAACACTCTTAAAAATCATGTTATTGAAACTACAGTATTATATGCTAATAATACTTACACTGTTGTTCAATCTAATTTGACCTTGACAAATAATGTTAATGTAACCTCAGTTCAGCCGGTGATGTTGTAAAAATAACATATAATGGAACCATTAGTGGAAACGGTACATTATTCAATACTACAATTTATTCGGATTTAGAGGATTTAATTAATAAATTTGTAATAGATGGGGATGTTTCAAATATTGACATTGTCATTGTATCTGGAAACGAAACCGGTAAAGTAAAAACATACTGGAATAATACCAAGTTGGTCATTGACTTTGATGAAGTTAAAGGAAATAATAATATTGTTGCAGAGTTAACATTCATTGTTAAACCAGATGTGATTCTTGGTGATAAATGTAATAATAATGCATATTTAACTGCAGGATCCATGCCTGATAACAGACATGATGAAACAAGATATTATTATGATAATGATACTTTCAATTTTAATACATTCACATACTTTGATGTTGAAAAAGTTGTAATTAATACTTCATCATCTAATATTGTAAATGTATCATATGGTGAAATAATAAATTATGCAATTAATATGACTGTACCTAAAGGATTTGTAAATATAACTATTTTTGATACTTTACCTGAAGGTATTGATTTAATTGATGGTTCTTTAATTCTATCTGATGGAACTATTTTAACTAATGATAACTACACATTTAATAATAGGCAATTGAATATTGCATTGAACCTTGTGGTTACTCAAACACCATTGGTTATTTATTATAATGCCTATGTTCTAAAAGATGAAATCAAAAATCCAATTGGTCAAAACAAGATTAATACTGCAATAGTTACCTGGTTTGAAAATATTACTTCATCAGCAAATGTCATTATAGTTGCTCCAAATGTAACTATTACTAAAAATTATAATGTAACAATTGTTGAAGGTTCTGATGAAGTTTCTTTAATTATTAATGCTACAAATACCGGTAATTCTATTTTATATAATGCAACTATTGCGGATGATTTATCTGATTTAATAAATAACTTCGTAAATAAAGATGATTTACAAATTAGTATTATTGAAGGAAATGAAACTGGAAAGTTGATTAAAAATTGGAATGGAAATGTCCTTAGATTTTATCTTGAAAAATTATCTGCAGGTAAATCTATTGTTGTTAATATTACTTTTAATATAATCTCTGATGTAAACATAGGTATAAATCACACTAATGATGTTAATGTTATTGGTTATTCAGTAGTGAATGGTGTTGATAATCAAATTAAAGATTACGTGGCTAATGCTACTGATGGATTTGATACTAAATGCTTAGAAATGAATAAAACAGTTTATAGTACTGATGTAATTAATAATAAAACTCATGTTTCTATTGGTGAAGAGATAGTCTATAAAATTAATGCGACAATTGCTATTGGTAGTTATGATAGTATTATTCTTGAAGATGTTCTTCCTGATGGATTCAGATTAGTTGATGGATCTATAAAAATCTATAAAGATGATTCAATTCTTGAAACTGATGGATATGATGTTGATTATGTTGACAATGTTGTTCGGATATCCTTCTCTAATGATTTTGCTCAAGATGTAATTTATACATTCAATGGACGATTCAGTGTATATTTGACTGTTGTTGTATTAGATGATGATGTTAACACTAGAGGCATTGTAAAAACTAATGATGCAACCTATTCATGGAATAATCTAAAACATATTTCGGATAATGCTCAAATAACAATTGTTGAACCTGGTATTTCTGTTGTTAAAGATGTTAATTCAACTATTGTTGAAGGTGGGGACAGTGTTTCATACACTGTTAATGTGACTGCCACAGGTAACTATATTTTATATAATGTTACTGTTTTAGAAAACTTAACTAATTTTGTTGGATTATTCGTTAAAGAAAATGATGATGTTCATGTGTTGATTAATGGTATTGAAAATCATGATAACATTACTTGGAATAATAAAGTTTTAACTATTTATTTAGGCGATATGGTTCCTGGTGAAGTTAATAACATTACATTAAAATTCACAATCAGAACTGATGTGTTAATTAGCAGCACATTTACTAATGTTGCTGTTGCTAATGGTTATTCAGTTCCAAATCTTGCTAGTGAAGCTAGGATTTATTCGGCTAGTGCAGGTACTGAATCAGTTAAAGTTAAAACAAAAAATCCTTCTATCAATAATACTATTATTGGTACTAATATAACAAAAAGTGTAAAAAACGTCACTATTGGTGATAGGGTTTACTATTTAATCAATGTTACTTTACCTAATGGTAATTATACTCATCTTACTATTACTGATGTGCTTCCTGATGGATTTGAATACATTTCAGCATTTGATAATGGTGGAGTTATTGAGAATATCAGTTTAAATGGACAAACAATTGAAATTACTTATGTTAATTTTGATTCTTATAGCTATGGCGGTCATTTGCTCATTAATTTAACTGTTCTTGTTAAAGATGATGACATTAATAAATTGGGTGATGTTAAAAATAATAAAGTAAATTTAAGTTATGAGGGTAACAATTACACTAGTAATTCCAACATTACTATTGTTGAACCTATTGTTTCAGTTACTAAAATCGTTAATAATACAATTGTTGAAGGTAATGATAATGTTTATTATGAAATTACTGTAACTAATGCTGGTAATTCTGCATTATACAATATTTCAATATTGGATGATTTGTCTAAATTTATTGGAGTATTTGTTGAAAGTAACTATGACATTTCCATTTTAATTGATAATGTAACTGCCAATCCTAATGAATATAACTGGATTAACAATAAATTAAATGTTTCATTAAATACAATGGATTCAAATGCAGTTAAAAAGATTAAATTAGTATTTAAAGTCAAATCTGATGTTCATATTGGTGATAACTTCACTAATAATGTTGATGTAAGTGGTTATTCTATTCCTATTTCTAATGATGAGCCTAGAATTTATACTAATAATGCAAACTCTCAGTTAATGACAACCGCAAAACCTTCCATTGCTAAATATGTCAATAAAACTGGTGTAAATAATAATCTTAAAAATTTCACTATTGGTGAGACAATTGATTATATTATTAATATTACTTTACCGATTGGTAAATATACGAATATTACTGTTGTTGATGAACTTCCTGAAGGTTTATCCTATGTATCCGCTCATTATTTAAATGGTACTGATGTTCCAATTAAATCAATTAGCTTAAATAAACGTACTATTTTAATTAATTATGTTGATGTTCTTTCCAATAATTTTGATGGTTATTTAGTAATTAATTTAACTGCATTTGTGGAAAATGTCTCTGCTAATAAAAATGGCACATCTAAACTAAACAATGTAACTTATTACATTAATGATAAATATATGGAGAGCACAAATGCTTCTGTAATTATTATTGAACCAAATATTAAGATTACCAAATCTTCTGATAAATCAAAGTATAATGTAACTGAAAAAGTAGAATACACCATTGAAATAGAAAATATTGGTACTGCTACTGCATATAATGTTAACATTACAGATATCATTGAAGAAGGGTTAATTTTCACTGATGAATATTATATTGATAATTCTTGGACTGTAAACTTTAATTCAACTACAAAAACTATAATAATTGCTGGAAATGAATTGAGTGTAAAAGATAAAGTTAAATTAGTTTTTAATTGTACTTTTAATCAAACTTTAGACAATATTTTAGGAAAATACATTAATAACTCCGCTAATGTTTATTATACTTCAATAAATTGTAATGGTAATAGGACTTACTCAAATTCAACAACTGTTGATGTTTATGTTGTTGTCTGTGATTTGTCTGTAGTGAAAGTTGCTACAAGCGAAATATTTGCAGGTAATGATGTAACTTACACAATTACAGTTAAGAATAATGGTCCTGATACTGCATATAATGTTATTCTTAAAGATTTATTCGATGAAAAATATCTCTTAAATGTACATTATTCACTAGATGAAACAAACTGGAACAATTATGTGGGAACTATTTCATTAGGTTCATTTACTTCCGGTAAAACTCAAAATGTATATATTAAAGCATTGTTAAATGCAAGTTCGTTAGGCGTTTTAAATAATAGTGTAGTTGTATCTACAACTGTAAATGAATCAAATTATGATAATAATAAAGATGTAAATCTCACATTCATCATTGCAAACACTGAATTAAATGTATATAAAGAGGATAATATTACTGGTGATGGTGTTGTTGCAGGTACTGATATTGAATACACAATAACTGTTGAAAATATAGGGCCAGCTACAGCATTTAATGTTACATTATCTGATTATTTCGATATAACTCAATTGCATAATATGGAATACTCAACTGACAAGGTAACTTGGTTAGGATATACTAATGCTACTGTTATTTCATTAGGTGATATGTTGCCGAATGATAAATTAACTTTATACTTCAAAGCTTTAGTAAATGCTTATAGCCGGGGCAATATTGTCAATGTAGCAAGTATTACTACTGATACTGAAAATATTGGTATCAATTCTACTATTAAAGTTACTCCAATAATTACAGATAATGATCTTATTATTACTAAATATGCAAATGTCGAATCAATTAATCCTGGTGAATACTTATCTTATGTGATTAAAGTAACCGCTACCGGTCATTCAAATTCAATAAATGTTAATTTAGAGGATGTATTGGATACTAATTTACTTGATACTTCATATGCCATTTACACTCTTAATGATGTATCAAAAGGTAGTTGGACTGGTAGTATCTATTATGGAAATATGGCTCCCGGTGATTCATTTACAATAATTATTACTGGTATTAAGGTAAAAAGGAGTGCTGATAAGGATATTTATAATGAAGCAAAGGTTTACAGTGATGAAATCACTAATGGAAAAAGTGGGGAAGTTGAGGTTCATTTAAAAATAGTTGATTTGGCTGTAACCAAAACAACTAATGTATCAAATGGATTTGTTAATTTATTTGATGAATTTGTTTATTATATTAATGTAACTAATTATGGTCCCGATTTATCAGAAAATATTAATGCAATAGACTTAATAGATAAAGGATTAATTATAAAAGATGTTAAATCATCACTTGGAACTGTATATGATAATGTATCTGGTGTGTGGACTATAGGATCATTAGATTCTGGTGAATCTGTCACTCTTAATATTACTTGTAAAATTAATAAAACAGGCATTATAACTAATAATGTTGTTGTAACTGGTACTGGTTATGACATTAATGAATTTAATAATAAAGATGTAGTGGATGTATATGTTGGAGAATATACAATTACTAAATCTTCAGAAAATATTTCATATATCAATAATGAAATTACTTATGTAATTGAAGTTAAAAATACAAAGGATATTGCCGGATTTAACATTAAAGTCGTTGATGAATGGGAAAATGGCAAATTTGAATTCGTAGTTGCAGACAATGATGGTATTAATAATTCAAATAAATGTTCTTGGATTATTCCATCAATTGATGCAGGTGAGTCTAAAACTTTAAGAATCACTTTGAAAGTTCTAGTCAATGGTACTTTAAGTAATAATGCTACTGTAAACAATGTAACTGCAATTAAAAATATTATTGTTCCTGAAGTTAGTGTTGTGAAATCTTCTAATGTTACTGTTAATCCTAATTATGGGGATTTAGTTGAGTTTTATATTAAGGTTTCTAATGATTTTGATGTTGCTGCTCGTAATGTGAGTGTTTTGGATGTTTTACCTGATGGTTTGGAGTTTGTTTATGCTGATCATGAGGGTTTTAATTCTTCATTGCATGATGTGGCTTGGAATTTGGATTTGAATGCTAATTCTGTTGTTATTTTAAAAGTTGTTGCAAGGGTTGTTGGTTATGGTAATTTAACTAATGTTGTATTTGTAAATGATAACAATGGTAAATATGATAATAAAACAGGTAGTTCTTCAGTCTTTGTGCCTTATTATGATATAGTTATTGAATCTCCGGATTCTGTTGCTAGATATAATAATGTTACTTACACTATTACTGTTACTAATACTAATAATATTGATGGTTATAATGTTATTGTAACTGATTCATGGATTAAAGAACAATTAGGTGGTTCTGGTAATTATACATGGACAATTGGAAATATTACTGCAGGTAACACTGTTGTATTGCATATTACATTAACAGCTTTAGTTAATGGTACTATTATTAATAATGTGTCTGTTAATAATGTTTCAGATAGTAAAAATATTATTGTTCCTGAAGTTAGTGTTGTGAAATCTTCTAATGTTACTGTTAATCCTAATTATGGGGATTTAGTTGAGTTTTATATTAAGGTTTCTAATGATTTTGATGTTGCTGCTCGTAATGTGAGTGTTTTGGATGTTTTACCTGATGGTTTGGAGTTTGTTTATGCTGATCATGAGGGTTTTAATTCTTCATTGCATGATGTGGCTTGGAATTTGGATTTGAATGCTAATTCTGTTGTTATTTTAAAAGTTGTTGCAAGGGTTGTTGGTTATGGTAATTTAACTAATGTTGTATTTGTAAATGATAACAATGGTAAATATGATAATAAAACAGACAATACTTCAGTAATTATTCCGAAATATAACATAATAAAAGTTGCGGATGATATTAATAAGGTTTATTCTATTGGGGAATATGTGACTTACACTATTATCGTGACTAATATTAATAACGTAACTGGATATGATATTGTTATTACAGATAAATTCGATAAACGTTTGGAATTTATCAATTCCACAGGCCCTAATGAAGATAAAACTGATATTGAAAATAATGAAATCCATTGGATGTTCAATACATTTGGAAATAGTTCTGTCATGACATTTAATGTTACTTTCAAAGTTATTGGTTATGGTATTATCCATAATGAAGCATCTGTTAATAATATTTTTGCTAATGAAAACATTACAATTGTTGATTTAATCGTTAATAAAACTACTGTTGATGAAATCGTAAACTATAATGGTACTGCAGTGTTTATTATTAATGTTACTAATCCTACAGATGGTATTGCACGTAATGTAAAGATTATGGAGATTTTTGGTGAAGGTTTAGAATATGTTGACTCAAATTTAACTATTAATCGTACTGTTGATGCTAATAAAGTTTATTGGGTTGTAAATGTTCCTTCTGAAGGTTTATTGATTAAAGTTTATGCTAATGTTAATGAATATGGTGTTTTAAATAATACAGTATTTGTTGATGATCATAATGGAGTTAAAAATAGCACATCACTTGTTAAGGTTGCTAAATATGATATTAATAAAGAAGCTACTGATATTAATAATACTTATTCCTGTGGAGAAGTTATTGTTTATGAAATTACTGTAAATAATACTAATAATCTTTCAGGCAAAAACATTATAGTATCGGATAATTTCAATAATTCTCAATTGGAATTCATTGGTTCTACTGGGCCTAATGAAGATTCAACTGATAAATCTAAAGGTATTATTAAATGGATTATTCCATCAATAGCTAATGGGGATATTTATAAATTTAATGTATCCTTTGTTGTTAAATCTCATGAAAATACAAGTATCTCAAACAATGCATCCGTAAATAATGTTAATGTAAGTGAAATGATTGATGTTGTTGGAGTTAATGTTAAAATAACTAATGTTACTAATCCTAACTTTGGCGAGTTAATATCCTTTGAGATTATTATTGAAAATCCACATAATACTGAAATAAGAAATGTAACTATTAAAGAAATTTTATCTTCAGGATTAGAATTTATTTCAACTAACTATACAAGTGGATTTAATAATATTACTAACTCTTGGAATAATTTAACAATTGGTCCTAATGGATTAATAATTAAAGTTATAGCTAATGTTACTGATTATGGTTACTTAAATAATACTGTTAGTATAAATGATAATAATGGTGTTGCAGATAATAAAGTTGCAGCTGTTAAAGTAGCTGTTCCTGAAATTTCAATCAATAAAGAATCTATTGATAAAAATTATTACATTGGGGACGAAATTGTATACCACATTACAGTTGTTGGTGATAATGAAATTGATGGATCTCAAGTTGTTGTAACTGATTATTTGCCAATTGAATTAACTAATATTCAAACCGATGGTATTTATGATAACGAAAATCATTTAATTAAATGGATTATCGATGTTCCTTCTGGAAAAACTATTAATTTAACAGTTAAAGGTATATTTAAAGGAATTGGTTTAATTGATAATAAGGTTAGTGTAGGAAATTACACTGCTAATAAAACAGTTGAAGTTTATGATATTATTCCTATTAAAGTTGCAAATGTAACTGATATTAATGTTGGTCAAATGATTAATTACACAATTAATTTAACTAATGTTGGAAATCTTGATGCAGTTAATGTTAATGTTAAAGATTTAATCCCTAAAGGTTTAGAAATAATTAATATTACAAATCATGGAAAATTGGATGGGGATTATATTATTTGGAGTATTACAATTCCTGCTAAATCAACTATATCTTTAAATGTTATAGTTAAAGTGTTGGAATCTGTTGAACTTAATAATACAGTTTTTGTTGCTAATAAAAACTCATCTAATATATTGTATTCTAAAGACTTCACGATCGATAAAATAGCTCAGAATAAAACTGCAGTATATCTTTATGATAATATTGAATATCATGTAATTATCATTAATACAGGTAATTTTGACTTGATAAATAAAACAATTACTGATATTTTACCTGAAAATTTAAAGTTTGTTTCTGCTTCAAATGGTGGAATTTTTGTAAATGGTGAGGTAGTTTGGAATAATATTTCTGTTGGTATAAATAAAACTTTAATACTTAATATTACTTGTCAAATAGTTAAAGAAGGAACCATTACTAATGTTATTACTGCTGATGAGAAGATAACTAATGATACAGTTCGTGTTGATTATATTTGTGATTTGGATATTACTATTGATGTTCCTAAAGGTCCTGTTAAAGTGGGGGAACCATTTGATGTAATAATAACTGTCAATAATTATGGACCTTCCGTTGCTCGTGATGTAATTGTTCACTACAAAATCAAGGGTAATTATAAATTATCTAAATATGATGTTTCTAAAGGCAAATTTTCAGATGTTTGGAATATTGGGGACTTGGACTGTAATGAAACTGTTGTACTTAAATTAACTTTAATTCCAACAAGTTCTGGATATATCACTATATCAGCTAATGTTTCTGCTTCAATTAATGAAACTGAGCATGTTAATAATAACGCTTCTGCAACAGTATCTGTAAAAGATAACAATAATAATAACTCAGGTTACCATCCATCAGGTCATGAAATTAAAAAGATTATGCATGATACAGGTAATCCAGTATTTGCATTATTGGCAGTATTTTTGTGTGCTTCAATTCTTGTGATAAAAAGAAAAAAATAATTCTTTTTTTTAATTAATTTTTCAATTATTTATTCTGATGATTTGTTTCATAACTACTAATTTTTTCAATCGTTATGATAATAATTCAATAACTTCATTAAAAATTTGTATTTATGGCTGCTGGCAATCTACATTAGCAGGTTATAATTTAATAGTTTTATCAAAATATCATTTTTATTTTTATAAAAGTTATTTTTTCTGAAAGTTTCTAGGCTATTTAATCTTTAACTTTATTAATATTGAAAAATATAATTATCTATATTATTAATATTAGGAGTTTTTATCAATGACAATCGAAAAAGATGCAGAAGATATTATAGAAAAATTCTCAAAAATTTTAGAAGATATTCCAGATTCCGATGAAACTTGGTACATTACTGATAATTTAAATTTAACACGTGATGACAAATCTCAAGAAAAAAATCCTGAGAAAATTTTAAGAAATGCTAAAATTGATAAAGAAGGAAATCTTATTGTTAAAAAAGCAGATTGGACTAATTAAGAGGGATTCAAATGAGGATAGATTTAGTTCTCGAACTTTTAGATGCTCCAGGACAATTAGTTAAAGCATTGGAACCTATAAGTACCTATGGTGCTAATCTTGTAACTATTATCCACAAAAGGGATTATAAAAATGATAATGGTAAGGTTCCAGTTCAACTTACTATTGAAGGAGAACAAGAAGACCTTAAAAATATTGTAGACAGGTACGAAGAATTAGGATTCACCATTATTGAAATGGATGGAGTTGTTAAAAAAGAAAAAATTACTACAATTCTTTTTGGCCATATTGTTGATCAGGATTTAAGAGACACCATGGATAAAATTAATCAAATCGATGGGGTTATTATTGTTGCATTTGATATTAAATTAAATGGTGAAGAAAAATCCACAGCATTAATTAACATAGAATCAGATGTTGGTCTAAAACAAAAGGTATTTGATAGAATTGCAGAAATCGCAGAAGAAAAGGAATTACTTGTGATTAATGAAGTTTAAGTGATAATATGGATGAATGTAAAGTCATTATCATGGGATTTGGTTCAGTAGGTCAAGGTGTAGCTAACGCAATTTCCATGAAGAAAGGTTTAATTAAAGATAAAACTGGAGTTGACATAAAAGTTGTCGCTGCAGCTGATTCATCTTCATCTGCAATCTCAAAAGATGGATTGGATGAAGAATTACTTGTAAAAACAAAAAAAGAAAAAGGAAAATTATTGGCATATCCGGAATTCGGATCTGATAAAAATGGTGCAGATATTTTAGATGCTGTTGAATACGATTGTCTTATCGAAGCAACTCCTACCAACATCGTGGATGCAGAACCTGCACTTTCACTAACACTCAAAGCATTTGAACAAGGAAAAGATGTAGTAACATCAAATAAAGGACACTTAGCTCTTAAATTTAGAGAAGTTGTTGAAGCAGCTGAAAAAGCAGGTGTAGAATTCAAATACGAATCCACTGTTGGCGGGTCAATGCCAATTATTAATTTCACAAAAGAAACATTATCCTCATGTGAAATTAAATCGATTAAAGGTATCTTAAATGGTACTACTAATTATATCTTGTCAAGAATGACCTCAGAAGGTTCGGAATATGAAGTTATTCTTAAGGAATCTCAAGAGTTGGGAATTGCTGAAACAGACTCAACACAAGATGTTGAAGGAATTGATGCGGCTTGTAAAACAGTAATTCTTGCTAATTCTCTTTTAGGAATTGATGCAACTTACAGTGATGTTAAAGTGGAGGGTATTTCCAAAATTAACTCACAAGCTATTGAACTTGCTAAAAAAGATGATTATTTAATCAAATTGATAGCTGAAGTATCTCCAGATAATTTACAAGTGGCTCCACGTTTAGTTAAAAGAGGAAGTTCCTATGATGTAAGTGGAACTCTAAACATGGCTACCATCAAAACTGATTTAGCTGATGAGGTGTCTGTAATTGGACTTGGAGCAGGATCACTTGAAACTGCTTCTGCAATGTTAACTGATTTAATTAGTATTTTAAAAGATAAAAACTAATTAAATATTTTACTTTTTTACTTTTGATAACATGAAATACGTAATTTTTATCCCAGATGGATCTAGTGACCTTCCACTAGATGAGATTGATGGTCAAACTCCATTAAAAGTAGCTAATACTCCCAATATTGATAAATTAGCTAAAGCAGGTTATGGCGGATTAACTAATAATGTTCCGGAGGGTTATACTCCAGGTTCGGATGTAGCTAACATGAGTATTTTCGGATACAATCCTGCTGATTATTATACGGGTAGGGGGCCTCTTGAAGCGGGTAGTGTTGGAATTAAAACCACACCATGTGATGTGATATTTAGATGTAACACAATCTTTGAAAAAGATGGTAAAATGGAGGATTTTAATGCAGGTCACATCTCAACTGAAGAAGCAAATACTTTAATTGAAGGATTAAACAAATATTTCAATGACAAATATCCTAATTTTAAAGGTAAATTTTATACTGGAATTAGTTACAGGCATTTATTCGTATATTCTTGTGACAATATTGGGGATGCAGAAATCCTAGCAAACTTAAAAACAATGCCTCCTCATGATATTTCAGGTGAAAAATTAGTTGATAATTTATTTGGGGACTGTGAACTTGCCGAAGAAATTCAAAGTATCATGTTTGAATCAAAAGAGTTTTTAGAAACTCAAGAAATTAATCAAAAAAGAGAAATTCCAGCAAATATGGTATGGTTATGGGGACAAGGAGTAACTCCAAAATTACCTAACTTTAAAGAGACTTATGGTCTTGATGCAGCAGTGATTACTGGTGTGGACTTACTTAAAGGAATTGGTGTATTTGCAGGAATGGAAATCATTGATGTTCCTGGAGCTACAGGATTCTTTGATACTGACTATGAATCAAAAGGAAAATATGGTATTGAAGCGTTAAAAAGAAATGATGTATTATTTATCCACATTGAAGCACCTGATGAGGCAGGACATGCTCAATTGCTTGATGAAAAAGTAAAAGCTATTGAACAAATTGATAAATTTATAGTTGGACCTATCTTGGAAAGTTTAGAGGGTCAAGATTACAGAGCGGCAATTTTACCTGATCATCCAACTCCGGTTGATGTTGGAACACACACTCGTGATGATGTACCAATTATTATGTATGCATCGGACATGCCAGGTGATGATTGTGTTGCATTTGATGAAGTATCTGTTCTTAAAGGTTCGGTAACTAAAAAAGAAGGTCATAAATTAATGAAAAGATTAATTGATGGAGATTTTTAAAATGAAAGTGTTACTCGTAAATGGGAGTCCTAATAAAAATGGATGTACATACACAGCATTATCTGAAGTTGAAAAAATTTTGAATACTCACAATATTGAAACTGAGATATTTTGGATTAAAACTAAACCAATTACAGGTTGCATTGCTTGTTTAAAATGTGGCGAATTAGGTAAATGTACATTTGATAATGATGTGGTAAATGAATTTGTTGAAAAAGCATACGGAGCAGATGCATTCGTTTTTGGTTCACCAGTTTATTATGCAAGTGCAAATGGTTCGATGGTATCTTTCTTGGATAGGGCATTTTACTCTAATTCTCATGGAAAAGGAGCAGAAGCATTTAAACACAAACCTGGTGCAGTAATATGTTCTGCAAGAAGGGGTGGAACAACAGCAACTTATGATCAATTAATTAAATACTTTGGAATTTCTCAAATGCCAATTATTTCATCTTTCTATTGGAATATGGTGCATGGAAACACTCCTGAAGAAGTACTTCAAGATGAAGAAGGATTGGGTACTATGAGGCAATTGGCACATAACATGGCTTTTTTCTTGCAATGCCTTGAAGCAGGTGCTGAAAAAGGTTTAAAAGTAACTGAAGAATCTAAACCCCGTACAAACTTTATAAGATAAAATTATGAATATATTTAAAACTCCTGATGGATACATTTATTCAAATAAAGCATTATTTGCTTTATTTATGCCTCTTTTAGTAGAATATACATTAGAATTTTTTGTAGGTTTTGCTGATTCTGTAATGGTTGCATCATTAGGTGAAGCTGCAATTTCAGGAGTTTCTTTAGTTGATTTTTTAATTCAACTACTCATTTTTTCTTTTTCAGCTCTTGCAACAGGTGGAGCTGTTGTAGCTGGACAATACTTAGGAAATAAACAAATTGATGAAGCTCAAAATTCTGCTACTCAATTAGTTTGGTTTTCAACAATCTTATCAGTCATATTAATGGTCATTGTTATTATTTTAAGACAATTTTTAATAGGAGTTTTATTTGGCCAAATTGAAGTGGATGTTTGGCAAAATGCTGATAAATATTTATTTATTGTTGCGTTATCAATTCCATTTATAGCTATTTACAATGCAGGCGCATCTATTTTTAGAACAACTAATAATGCATCTTTACCAATGAAAATACTTCTTATTTGTGATATATTAAATGTTGTGGGAAATGCATTTTGTATTTATTATTTGGGTTGGGATGTTCGTGGTGTTGCTATTCCCACAGTAATCTCAAGATTATTGTCTGCAATTTTAGTATTGTATTTTGTTGTTGATGAAGATTATGAACTGCACATTAAAAGAACGTTAAACCATAAATTTGACTTTAAAATACTTAGAAAAGTTTCACAAGTGGGTATTCCTTATGGTATTGAAAATGGTTTATTTCAGCTTGGAAGAGTATTGGTTTTGAGTATTGTTTCGACATTTGGAACCATGGCAATAGCTGCAAATTCGGTAGGTTATGCAGTAGGAATATTTTCAGTATTGCCTGGTTTTGCAATTAATTTAGGTTTAACTGCAGTAATTTCGAGATGTGTTGGTGCTGATGATTACGAGCAAGCAAGATATTATAATAAAAAATGTTTAATAATTGTTTTCATGTCTCATGTTGTAATTAATTTAGCAATATTTATTTTATTGCCATATATATTAAATATTTATCAGTTATCGGCTCAAACTGCCAGTATGACGACTGAAATGATTATTTGGCATGGAATATTTGCTATTCTAATCTGGCCACTTGCTTTCACATTACCTTCTACATTTAGAGGAGCAGGGGACTCAAAATCAGTGATGTATATCAGCTTAATTGTAATGTTTACATGTAGGATTGCTCTTTCATATGTAATCGCCACTTGGTTTGGTGTTGGTGTATTTGGAACATGGATTGCAATGTTTATCGATTGGTATGTAAGAGCTGCAATTTATATTTATAGATATTTCTCAAATAAATGGACAGAATATAGGGTGATTTAATGGATGGAATTGTATATAAAAATACACATAATTTTAGTAAAAGAGAACTCCGGGAGTTATTTTTATCAGTGGAATGGTCATCAGGTCATTTTTCAGATAAATTAGTAATTGCGATGAAAAATTTCAATACAATTTTCTCGGCATGGGATGGGGAAGAACTTGTTGGTTTGGTATGTGCAATGGATGATGGTATAATGAATGCATATGTTCATTATTTGCTTGTAAAACCGGAATATCAATTAAAAGGAATTGGAAAAGAATTATTGAATAGAATTACAACTCATTATAAAGATTATATGCGTATAGTTGTAGTTGCATATAATGAAGAAATAAAGTTTTATGAATATTGCGGATTCGAAAAGGCAGATGATGCAAGTCCAATGTTTATAACTAAATTATGGACATAGGTGATTAAATGGTATTGTTTAGGGGAGATATTAAGTGTAAAAGTTTACAAAGACGTACTTCAATTAGTGTGATATTGCCTGTGGATAATATTCACTTTTTAAATAATTCAGAAGAAATAGTTCCTCAACCTTATAAAACATTGTATTTGCTCCATGGTTTGTATGGTAGTGATGATATATTCCTTGCAAATACCTCTATTCAAAAATTTGCAGAAGATTATGGAATAGCTATTGTAATTCCATGTGGGGATAATAGTTTTTATTTAGATAATAAAAAAGCTCATGCATATTATGGTGAATATGTTGGCCAGGAACTTTTAGATATTACAAGAAACATTTTTCCATTGTCTGATAAAAGAGATGATACATTTATTGCAGGTTTTTCAATGGGGGGTTATGGAGCTATTAGAAATGGTCTTAAGTACTCAAAAAACTTCTCAAAAATTGGGATGATTTCTGCTGCATTAATCACTGATGATATCTTTAATTATACTGAAAATAGTAATGTATTAAGGTCGAATTCATTTTATGAATCCTGCTTTGGTGATTTAGATAAAATTAAAAATTCGGATAAGGATCCAAAATATTTAATTGAAAATACATCGGATATTCCAGATATTTTCATGGCTTGTGGTGTTGATGACTTTTTATATGATAAAAATGTTGAATTTTATGAGTTTTTAGAGTCAAAGGATATTGGTGTTGAATTTATGCAATCTCCAGGTGAACACACTTGGGATTTTTGTGATAAGCATGTTAAAGAATTTATTAAAAGGTTATAAGTGATATTATGAAATGTCCTGAATGTGGTAATGAATTAGATGAAGATGATTACTGTAGTGAATGTATGGAGTTTATAGATAATCCCATTGGAGGTAAAATTTGCCCATATTGTGGTGAAGAATTGGATGAAGATAATTATTGTGATAGTTGCATGCAATATTATCATGAAGAAGAAAATCCACAAGAAAGTGAAGAAATTGATTATGATTCTATGATAAATAATGGGGATTCAATTTGTTTAAACTGTACTTTTTGGTCTGTAAGTCCTTATGGGTCGGCTCATGGGATGATTTGTAGAAAAAGTCAGATATCTGAGGGTCCTGGAGATTCATGCGGGTTATTTGTCCAACAGTATACTTTTGCAAACTATGGTGATGCAGGTCAATATCAATTTAATGAAACAAATCGTGCAATTTCAAATAAATTATATCATTGGAAAAATAGCAGGTAATTTCTGTTTTATTTATAAATGGATTAAAATTTTTATATATTATGAAAAACTAATGTAATACTATAAATTTTATTTATGGAGAGGATTTTTCTGACAAAGTATATTATTATAACTGGTGGGGTAGTTAGTTCCATAGGTAAGGGTATTACATCCGCATCTATGGGGAGGATTTTAAGATCTTATGGTTTAAACGTTTCAGCTATTAAAATAGATCCGTATTTAAACTGGGATTCTGGAACACTCAATCCATATCAGCATGGTGAAGTATTTGTAACTAGTGATGGTATGGAAACTGATTTGGACCTCGGTCACTACGAAAGATTTTTAGATGTTGAACTTAAAGGATTGGCAAATATTACTACTGGTAAAGTTTATGAATCTGTCATTGCTAAAGAAAGAAAAGGAGGGTACTTAGGTGAGTGTGTACAAGTTATTCCGCATATAACTAATCGTATTAAAGAAATGATTAGGGAAAACTCTGAAAGCGCTGATTATGATGTGGTTTTGGTCGAACTAGGTGGTACTGTCGGAGATATTGAAAGCCAACCTTTCCTTGAAGCATTAAGACAACTCAGAAATGAAGAAGGTCGCAAAAATGTTATGTTTGTCCATGTTACATTTATTCCCTACCTAGATGCAGCTGGAGAATTCAAAACAAAGCCAACCCAACACTCAACAAAAGAATTAAGAAGTGTTGGTATTAACCCTGATGTTATAGTATGTAGATCACAAAAACCAATTGATGATGGTTTAAGAGGAAAAATCGCTCACTTCTGTGATGTTGACTTTGAAGCAGTTGTAAATACTCCTGATGCAGATACTATTTATGAAGTTCCATTAGTTTTGGAAGAACATAATATCGGTGAATTAATTGTTAATAGAATCGGTTTGGATGTTAAACCAGATTCTTCCAAATTAAATGAATGGAGAGAAATCGTTAAATCTTTAAAAATTAAAGAACCTAAAGTTAATATTGGTATTGTAGGTAAATATGTGGAACTTGAAGATTCATATATTAGTATTAGGGAATCATTACTCCATGCAGCAGCCAGTATTGGTGTTAAAGCTAAAATTAAATACTTAAGTTCTGATGTTGAAGAGTTGGATCAAGATGCTATGGATGAATTGGATGGTATTTTAATTCCTGGTGGATTCGGAGAACGTGGTTTTGAAGGTAAATTAGATGCAATTGAATATGCAATCGAAAAAAATGTGCCTTTATTTGGAATTTGCCTTGGAATGCAATCTATGGTAACTCAATTTGCAAGAATAAATGGTTTTAATGGTGCAAACAGTTCGGAATTTGATGATGATTTAGAATTCCCCGTTATTGATATGATGGAAGAGCAAAAGAAAATCAAAAATATGGGTGGAACCATGCGTTTAGGTTCTTATGATTGTAAAATCATTGAAGGCACTAAGACTTATGATGCTTATGGTGAAATGGATATCGAAGAACGTCACAGGCACAGATATGAATTTAACAATGATTATAGGGATAAGTTGCAAGAAAAAGGTTTAATTATCTCTGGAACAAGTCCTGATGACTTTTTAGTTGAAATTATTGAATTACCAAATCATCCATGGGCTATTGGATGCCAATTCCATCCGGAATTTAAATCAAGACCAAATAGGCCTCATCCATTATTTAAATCATTTTTAGAAGCTATTTACGAGTATTCTAAAAATTAATTTTTTCTTTTTTTCTTTTATTTTATATTTTAAAATCAATTTTACAAGCTAATTTTCTATCTAATTAATATTATTTAATGTTAAATAATATAATCATGATTATTGATACTATATTTTTAATTCAAATAATTGTAACACTCTTATTCTCTATAATAGCTGCAATTTATGATATAAAAAAGAATATTGTTCCAAATAAATTAAATTATTCTTTGATATTTTTTGGACTATTTTCAAATTTAATTTTATCGATTATTTCAAATAATATTAAATATATTTTAGCTTCATTTATTTCCATGTTTATTACTTATGCTATAACTTATATGTTATGGAAATTAAATATTTGGGGCGGTGGTGATGTAAAATTATTCACTGCTATTGCAACAGTAATACCATCTGGTCTTAATATTAATTTTTTGAATATTTTTCCACAATTGTCTGTCTATCCATTTTCTTTTAGTGTTGTGATTAACAGCATTTTGGTGTCATTTCCATTTTTAGTTATCTTTGTTACTCATTTGACATTTAAAAATAAGATTTTTGATGATAACATTGATTTTTTAGTTAATATTTTCAATGTTGAAAGTTTAAAATTTATTAAAAATTCACTATTGAATAAATTGATAAATATTAATGATTTAAAAGAAGGAATGATTGTTAATGATTATTATTTCAATAATGAATATATTATTGAACTTTTAAATGATGTTAGTGGTAATTTGGAGATATATAAATCCAATCGGGATGATTTTAAATATTACTTTAAATCACAAAGTGCAGGTGGAATAACTACTCCTGAAGTATGGCAACTTAAAATTATGAATTCTCAAAACATAATCTCTGACAATATATCAATTAAAATTTCATTCCCTTTTGCTCCAGCAATATTTTTAGGATTATTACTTGCAGTTGTTTATGGTGACATTATGATGTTATTTGTAAAAAGTATATTTCTGGTGATATAATGATTAATGAGAATAATGGTCAAATTTCATTAGAATATATGTTAATATTCACTATATCATTGATTATCTTGATTGTTTTCACATTGCCTCTTGCTGAAAATTCAATTAAATATACATTAGATATTTCAGATTCTTTAAATGTGAAATCAGATATGTTAAAAATAGTTAATGCAATAAAACAGGTTTACAGTGAAGGTCAAGGATCAAAACAAACAATCAAATTTGAAAGTAAAAACAAACTTAAAATAACAATTTCAGATAATTGTATTTCGACTAGTTTTAAACTTAAAAGTAATTCAAAAAAGGATATAAAAGAATATGTTATATCAAATATTAAAAAAACATCAATATCATTAAATAAAGGTGAAAATGTAATAATTGTAGAATGGCCCATGAATTCCGAGAATATGTTAATTTATACGGTATAATTATTTTTATACAAAATTATTTTAACCATTTCACTTAAATATAGTATTAAATAATTGAATAGGTGAATTTATGAATATAATAACTACAATTATTTACCTCGTTTTGTTTATAGTTATGATGGTATTTGTATTTTCTATTGGAATGTTAAGACAATACATGCCTAAACGTGAGGTAATATTAGTAATCCTTGTAGCTTTTTTAATTGGTTCAATTGGAGGGGCATTTTTCCTTGATCCGATTTATGATGAACTACCAAATGTTGTGAGTGTTATTGAAAAGACCATGCCAAATAATGAGGAAACATTATATTTGGATTTGTCTTCTTCAATAAATATTGAAGATTTGAAAAATAACTTATCTGCAACTGATGGATTTAAATCATTTGAGGAAAAATCGGTTAATATTCCAATGTGGACATTTAATGAGCGGGAACATAATTACTTTGATGAAATTGTTGGAAATATTGATTCAAATTATAAAGATTATAATATAAGTAAATCAGAGATTCAAATAACTCTTGAAGATAATTATACTTCATCTCAAGCTTTAAAATCATTTTCAGATTGGTATAAATTAGTTTATGGTGAAACTATATCTTATGCACAAATTCATGCAGTATTGGTTGTTGATTCATCATCTCTTGATACATTTGAGCACATTTTACTTCAAAAAGGTATTGTCGCTTCAAAAATTGAAGGTCCTGTCCAAGATACTATAAATAATGCGAATTCATCAATGTTAACTAACACGGAGTTTACATTAGTATGTGGTGGTATTGGAGTCCTTGTTGCAGTTATGGGAATATATATTGACTCTGTTGTTCCAGCATATAGAAAATTCAGGAAATTCTTAAGAGAAAAACGCAGACGGTAATTTCATGAATGTTGCAGTGTTATTTTCAGGTGGAAAAGATAGTACAATGGCATTATACAATGCTTTAGAAGCGAAAGAAGATGTTAAATATCTTCTTTCTGTAAAATCTAGGAATGATGAATCATACATGTTTCATGTTCCTAATATCCATCTAACTGATTTATTATCACAAGCTTTTGATATTCCCCTAATGTCAGTTGAAACTGATGGTGTTAAAGAAGAAGAGCTCAATGATTTAAAGCATGCTTTTGAAAATCTCAAAAGTTTAGGTGTTGAAGCTATATACACTGGTGCACTTTATTCGCAATATCAAAAATCAAGAATTGAAAAGTTGTGTGATGAGGTTGGGCTTTTGGCGGTTTCTCCTTATTGGCATGTTGATGAATTGGAATATATGAGAAAGATAGTTTCTTTAGGTTTTAAAATTTTAATCTGTGGAGTTGCAGCTTGGGGTTTAGATGAATCATGGCTTGGACGAATCATTGATGATGAAGCTATTGATGAATTAATAAAAATTCATGATAAATATCATGTTGATTTAGCTTTTGAAGGTGGTGAAGCTGAAACATTAGCTATTGATGGCCCTATTTTTAAAAAAAGAATTAAAATCTTAAAAGGTAAAACGAAATGGCATAATGATAATGGTGTTTATATTATTGAAGATGCAGTTTTAGATGAAAAATGAGTTTATAATTCAAATTCATCCAAAAATTTATTTATTTTTTCAGTATAAATTTCTAAATCGGCTTCATTAATAATTATTTTATCTGAAAGGGATATGACATCTCCAATTCCAAAGTCTAATTCCATTTGATCTCTGAGTTTAAATTCATTATAATCAGTAGAATCATCTTCTCTCATTCTATTTTTCAATCTTTTAAATCTTAAAGTTGGATTTGCAAAAATTGATAAAATAATAAAATTTTCAAAGTTTTCTTTAAACATGTTAACTTCATGAGGACTTCTAATGCCTTCAACAATGATTTTACTTTTAATTCCTTCTTCTTGAAGCTTTTTAATCTTTTTAATAGTTAGTTCTGAAACAATGTATTGTCCAAATTCTTCTCTTAAATTTTGAGCAGTTTCTTTGCTGCTTTCTCCTCTTTTTTTTGCTTCTTCGCGTATGATGTCTCCCATACTTACAATAATTGCGCCTCTTTTAACTGCAATTTCAGAGACTAAACTTTTTCCAGAACCGGGTAAACCAGATATTCCCATTACTTGCATTATTTTCACTCTTTTACTTTAATTTGTCCTAAGGATTCTTTTAGATTTTCTGCATTGTCAAAATCATTAACAAGTTCAACCAATACTTTTTTATCCTGAGTTTTTAAATCATCAGCTATTTTTGTCATAAATGGTATTGCACGAACAATATTGTCCATAATTGAAACATCAGACATTTTAGATGTTCTAGAAAGTGGATTTAAATCAATAGTTAATATATTTTTACCACTTTTTTTCAATATTTCAGCTCTATCCCCATCTTCAAGAGGGATTAATATTGTGTCTGCAGTATAAATTCCGCTTTTGCTGGCACTAGCCCTGTTATTTTCTATATCATTGATGTATTCGATATCATCATCAAGGCCACCGAGTATGTTTTCATAACCGTGGTTTTTGTATAATTGTGTAATTATTTTAACTCTTTCATCAGTTCTATAAAATAAATTAATTTCAATTTTAGCATTAATAATTTTTGCAAATTCAATTATTTCATCAATAGCTAATGCGGTTGCATTTCCATTTACTGAAATAACAGGATTATTTGATAAAAGTAGTGCTGCAACAGCAACATACATTGCTCTTTTTGCAGGGTATGTTGTTTTTTCACCAATTAAATAATCAAAAGCTTCGCCTCTACCATGTGCGATTAAAGCTGAGTCTGCTAAATAACCATCTTTTGAAGCCTTAACCATTTTATCTCTTAAAATTAATGATTCATATCGGGGGTGTGATTTTGGTATCATATCTTAATCTCCTTATTTTAAATCAATAGTCATTTGAGCTAAATATCCTAAAAATGTTGTAATTAATAAAGTAAGTAATATCGTTGAAATAATGTGCATTGAATAATTTCCAATAATATAAATATTATTTTTCGGTAATATGAAAAATATGTAATCACATACAATGTCGGTTATAACAAAGATTATTCCAACTAAAAAACCTTCAACGATTTCATTAGTATCAATAGCTCTAATATATAATATTCCAAAGAATCCAGTTACAATTATTGTAATAATAGGTACTACTATGTTTATATTACGTACATTCGCTGTAAAAATTGGGTTGATTAAAGATGAAAGTATGAATGTTAAAAACCATATTAGTATTCCGAATATTATTGCTAACTTGAGTCTCATAGTAAACCTTTTAAAAATAATTATTTATATCTTTAGTTTAAAAATAATATAAATTTTTCTAAGTTGATATTAAGG
>CAYFRZ010000002.1:11329-44977 GCA_964345675.1 uncultured Methanobrevibacter sp. | reverse complement strand
ATGACTAATATTATATATTTGATTAATATTAGTTTTTTAGAAAGAGCATTTGGAATGTATTTTACTAAAATTTTATTTCATTGCATTATATACAAAACTTTAATAAGTAATGGTTACTAAAATTATTAATGTTATATTTATTAACAAGATTATTTTAATCAAAATTATTAAGGAGCGTATTTACTATGGCTGTAGATAACGGAGATTTTGTAAGGGTAAATTTTACCGGTAAAGTTAAAGACACTGATGAAGTATTTGATACTACTTATGATGAAATTGCACAAGAAGCTGGACTTTTTGATGAAAACAAAACTTATAAACCAATTCCTATTGTTGTAGGTGGAAACCATTTATTACCTGCTATTGAAGAAGCAATCATTGGATTAGAAGAAGGCGAAAATAAACATATTGAAGTAGATTCCGACAATGCGTTTGGTCCTAGGGATCCTAAAATGGTTCAATTAGTACCTATGAAAGAATTCAAAAAACAAGGTATGACTCCTTTCCCAGGTATGAAAATCCAATCTGAAGGTGCAACTGGAAAAATCTTAACTGTAAATGGTGGAAGAGTAAAAGTTGATTTCAACCACGAATTAGCAGGAAAAGATTTAGTTTATGATGTTGAAGTAACTGAAATCATCGATAATGAAGAAGATAAAATCAAAAGCATGATTGAATTACATTATGCTAACCCTAATATGGATGTTGACAAAACGGAAATTGACATCATTGATGGTGTTGCAAACATCAAATTAGATGAAATGGCTAAATTCGATCAAAAATCTTACATGGATGTTACTTTCGCAAGATTCAGAATAGCTAAAGACATCTGGGATAACATTGAAGGAATTACAAAAGTTAATTTCGTTGATGAATTCGAGAAAAAAGAAGAATCTGACGACGAAGCTGAAGAAGAATAAATTTCTTCTTAATTTACTTTTTTTTTAATTAAATTTTCAACCCTTTGGCAATTGCCACGATTCCAGGAATTTTTTCTACTTTTAATTCGAACATGGCTTCGATTCCTTCGCTTTCAAATAGAACGCATTTTTTTTCTAAAACTTTGCTTGTAAGCAATGCTGCAACAGGTGGTGTTATTACAAAAATAGAATTGTTTTTATCTAGTTCTTGGGTTGTTTTGTCACTTAATACACCTTTTCCTATGTGAATTTTAACTCCATTTTTACTTAAATGGGGGATTGTTGATTCGATTTCTACTTTGCTGCTTGTTGTTGGGGCAATTCCTGCATCGCTAAAAGCAGTATGCATAATAACACTTCCATTTAAATCAAAGGGCACTTTATCTTCTTTAATTAGTTCTGTTAATTGTGGAAGTGCAGCATCACGGCCTGTATAAATAGTTCCGGAAATAGTAATTTGATCTCCTACATTAAGATTTGTTAAATCATCATCAGTAATTGGAGTAGTTAAATGTTTCATATTTACTTTATTGTATTATTTTTCTAATAAATTTTTATTTTTTAATTTATCATGATTTTACATAAGATATTTAAATGTTCATTAACAAAGATATATTACATTCTAAATTAATTTATTATAGAATTATTAGGAGATTCAAAAATTGATTATTATTGATGAAAATTTGTGTAAGGGATGTCATCTATGCTTATTCATGTGCCATGAAAATGTATATGCCATCTCCTCAGAAATTAATAAAAAAGGTGTACAATTGCCTTTCGTTAAATTTGGGGAAAGATGTAATAAATGCGGCACTTGTGAAGTAGCATGTCCTGATCAAGCAATAACAGTGGATTTGCCTGAAAATTGGTGGATGAAAGATGACAATAATGTTAACTTTAATCCTAAATTCACAAAAGGAAAAAATGGGTGTTAAAAATGGCTGAGGAATTTTTTGTTCAAGGAAATGAAGCATGTGCTAAAGGCGCATTAGCTGCAGGTTGCAGATTCTTTGCAGGGTATCCAATTACTCCATCTACAGAAATTGCAGAAACTTTATCTCGTGAATTGCCTAAAGTAAGCGGTTCATTTGTCCAAATGGAAGATGAAATTGCTTCTGCAGGTGCGATTATTGGTGCTTCTTGGGGAGGGGCTAAAGCAATGACTGCGACTTCAGGTCCAGGTATTTCATTAATGCAAGAAAATATAGGTTATGCATTCATGACTGAAACACCTATTGTTTTTGTTAATGTTCAAAGAGGTTCTCCTTCTACTGCACAACCGACAATGGCTGCACAAGCTGATATGATGCAAGCTCGTTGGGGTTCTCATGGTGATTATGAACCTATCGCATTATCTCCTTCAAGTGTTCAAGAATTATTTGATTTTACAATTAAAGCATTTAATTTAGCTGAAGAATATAGGGTTCCTGTATTTGTCATGACTGATGAGGTCATTGGTCATATGAGAGAAAAAATCACTGTTCCCGACAATATTGATATTGTTGCTAGAAAAAGACCTGAAAAAACAGATGATTATTTACCATTTGAAAATGTTGAAAACGGAACAACACCAATGCCGGCATTTGGTGATGGATTTAATATACATGTAACTGGTCTTACTCATGATGAAAGAGGTTATCCTGATACAAATACTCCTGAAACTCATGATAAACTCATTAAAAGAATTTGTAATAAAATTTTAATGAATAGGGATAAGATTTGTTCTGTAAAAAGTGAAAACTGTGAAGATGCAGACATTGTAATTGTTTCATATGGAGCTCCTGTCAGATCTGTTGTTGAAGCAGTTAATAAAACAGATAAAAATGTTGGATACATTAAAATTGATACTCCATGGCCATTCCCTGAAGAACAAATTAAGGAATTATCTTCAAATGCAAGTGATGTACTTGTTGTGGAAATGAATTTAGGTCAAATGTATTATGAAGTTGACCGTGTAGTTAAAGATAAAAATGTTCATTTGCTTGGTAAAATTGGTGGAGTATTGCCAACTCCTGATGAAATATTGCATGAAATTAATAAAATTGGAGGAAACTAAATGTCTGAAGGAAAACAAAATAGATTTCTCCCTTACTTAAGAGAAGATAGATTACCTCATATTTTCTGTCCAGGTTGTGGAAATGGAGCTATTATTAATGCATTTTTGGCGGCTATGGAAAAAACAGGGATGGATTTTGATAATATTGCAATGGTTTCTGGAATTGGATGTTCTTCAAGAATTCCAGGATACTTAAAATGTGATTCTCTACATACTACTCATGGAAGAGCTTTAAGTTTTGCAACTGGTTTAAAAACAGCTAATAAGGATTTGGATGTTGTAGTATTTACTGGTGATGGGGATGCTGCTTCTATTGGTGGTAATCATTTAATTCATGCTGCTAGAAGAAATATTAATTTAACTGTAATTTGCATCAATAATAATATTTATGGTATGACTGGTGGTCAAATCAGCCCTACCTCTCCTAAAAGTAGTTTCGGAACTACTGCACCATATGGTAATCAAGATACTCCATTTAAATTGGCAGAACTCGTTGCTGCTGCTGGTGCAACATATTCTGCGAGATGGACTACTGTTCAAATTGAAAATTTAGTATCTTCTATTAAAGATGGATTAAAAAATCCAGGATTTTCATTTATTGAAGTTGCAACTCAATGTCCAACTTATTTCGGACGTAAAAATAAACTTAAAACTCCTACTGCAATGGCGGCAGTCATGAAAGCAAATACTGTATTTAAATCTGCTGCGGATAGGATGAGATCAAAAGAGTTGGAAGGAAAAATTGTTGTTGGTGAATTTGCCAATACTCAAAGAAGTGAGTTCACTGAAAATATTGAGAAATTAAGTGTAGAAAAATCAGGTAATAAACCTATTATCAATTCTGCATATGAAACAGAGTTATAGGTGGATAATATGAGAACTGAAATTAGAATTTGTGGTTTTGGAGGTCAGGGAATTATTCTTGCAGGTATTATCTTAGGTAAATCTGCATGTCTCTTTGATGGTAAGGAAGCTGTTCAAACTCAATCTTATGGTCCAGAAGCTCGTGGTGGAGCTTCTAAATGTGAAGTTGTAATTAGTGACACTGAAGTTGATTATCCTAAAGTTCAAAGTCCTGATATTTTAGTTGCAATGTCTAATGAAGCATTAATCAAATATATTGTGGATTTAAAAGATGATGGAACTTTGATTGTTGATCCAATAACAACTGATATTGATGATGTTAAAGAATTCATTGAAGAACATAATATTAAAGTTTATGAAGCTCCTGCTACCAAAACAGCTACTGAGGAAATAGGACTTAAAATTGTAGCAAATATTGTTATGGTTGGAGCTATTACAAAAATTACTGGAGTTATATCTAAAGAAGCAGCTATTAAAGCAATTGAAGTTAGTGTTCCTAAAGGAACTGAAAATAAAAATATCAGTGCTTTTGAAGCAGGATATGCTCTAGTGGAATAGGTGTTATGATGATGAAATTTTTTGAAAATATGGCAAAACAAATTTTTAATAAGGAAGGAATTCCAATTTTAGAAGGTCATGTTGTTTATTCTCCAGAGGAAGCTATGGCTATATCTTCAGAGATGGGTGTTCCAGTTGTTATTAAAGCACAGGTTTTAACTGGTGGTAGAGGTAAAGTTGGTGGTGTCAAATTTGCTAACAATCCTGGTGAAGCATTAAAAGTAGCTGATGAGATTTTAGGAATGCAAATTAAGGGTGAAACAGTAAAACATTTATTGATTGAAGAAAAAGCTGAAATTCTTAATGAATTTTTTGTTACAGTAGCTATAGATAGGGGTGCTAGGAGACCTGTTATTATAGCAAGTAAGGAGGGTGGTGTTGAAATTGAAAATTTAGCTAAAACAAACCCTGAAAAACTTATTAAATATTATCCAAATCCTTTAATTGAGTTTTTACCTTATGAAGCACGTGAAATTGCACGTAAAATGGGTGTTTCTTCTGATTTGATTTCTCCATTGGGCGATATAATCTGGAAATTATACAATTTATTTACAAAATATGATTGTGACACTGCTGAAATTAACCCTTTAATTGAAACTCCTGATGGTTTGATAGCTGCTGATGCTAAATTGGTTATTGAATCTGACTCTTTATTCAGACATCAGGATTTGGTGGAAAGATTACATTATAAAAAGAAAGCTGTTGACTTTGTTCAATTGGATGGAGACATTGCTGTCATTGGTAATGGTGCAGGTTTAACTTTAACTGCCATGGACATGATTAAACTTAATGGTGGAGAACCAGCAACTTTCTTAGATATTGGTGGTGGAGCTTCAGAACAAGTTATTAAACAAGCTTTAAATATTGTACTAAACTATGAACCGGTTAAAGTAGTATTTTTAAATGTTTTAGGTGGCATTACTAAAGCTGATGATGTTGCTCGAGGTGTGATTAAAGCTTTGGAACAATCTGGACGTCAAGTTCCTATTGTAATCAGATTAACTGGTACAAACGAAGAAGAAGGTCAGAAACTTTTGGAAGAAGCTGGAATTCCATATGAAACTTCAATGGAAAAAGCAGCTAAAAAAGCTGTTGATCTTTGTAATGAATTAAAATAAATTAAAAAAGAGTTAAATGATGGTTTGAAATTAGTTGAATATTATTCAAGTAATACAACACGACTAATTTCAGATTCATTTACTAATTCTTTACCACACTCTTTACCTATTTTTTTTGCAAATTCTTTAACTTCCTCGAATGTGGGCATGTTATCAAGTGTTAAACGGTCACGTGAGGAACCAACACACATATATGCTTTTATTTCTACATAATCTGGATCTGCTTTTTTTATTAATTCGGCATATTTTTCTGGTTGTTCCATATTTCTTCCTTTAACACAAGTATTTCTTATACATGTGCGTGAGTTAAAACTAGATAATGTTTCAAGTGACTCATTTAAATTATTCCAAGCATCATTTATTCTGGGTCTGCAGACATCATTGAATATTTTTTCATTAGGTGCATCTAATGAAAGGTATAATTGGTATGGATCATTTTCTAGATTTCTTAATCTATCAACACATTGTCCGTTACTCACTACGAATGTTGTAAAATTCCTATGATTGAATTCACCAATTAATTCATCAATCTTTGGATAAAGTGTTGGTTCGCCTGCAAGGGATATTGCGGCGTTTGTCGGTTTTTTAAGTTCTTCTAATTTCTTTTTATTTGCTTTGTCATTTCCATAATAACCGCATAATAAATTATTTTGAGCTCCAATAGCTTCATCTATAATTGTTTTAGGGTCATCATATTCATCATCTTCCCATTTGGTTTGGGTATAAGTCAAATCCCTCCAACAGAATTCGCATTCTTGTTGGCAATTTGGAACGGCGGGGGACATTTGAAGACATCTGTGGGATTGTATTCCATAGAATTTTTCTTTATAACAAACTCCTTTATCAACAATGCTTTGACGAGTCCAATGGCAAGTTTTAACAGCGGCATGACCATGTCTACCTACAAATCTATATCCGCTTTTTTCTAATTTTTGAATTTGGTTTTCATTAAATGACATATTATTTTTATGTTTGGTTTTTGATTATATATACATTTTTCAATGTAAAATAAATTTAATATTTATTGAACAATATTATAATATATTTTTTATAAATATTTATATGTTTAATTATTATATTTTTTATCATGAGATTATGGAATAAAAATCAAGAAAAATTATTTTTTATAAATTCAATGAAAGTAGCATTTCCATCTCAATTATTTTATAAAACGGATGATGGTAGATATTTATCTTATTGGCCAAAAGGATATAAAGGTAGAAAATCTACATTACAGTCAAGAAATTCATTAATAGGTGAATTCACTGAAAATTGGGTTTGCGAATTATTCAAAAAGTTAATCGTTAGTGATGATTTATTTTTAATCAAACAAGCAAGAATTCCATCATTGGGCATTACTTCACGTTCTCCGGCGGATCTTGTTGTTGCTACTTCTAATAAAAAAATTTTAAAGGCAAGTGAAGTAAAAGTTATTTTTGAGGTTAAGATGTCTATTGTGTGGAATTGGCAATACTTTGAAGATTCGAATGATATTGTTGAAATTGGGGACTTTAGAACTCATCATGGAAAACCAAGTTTCACACGTTCGGACTCAATTTTAAAGGCTATTGGTAAATGTATAGGGATTAGGGTTTCAAACTTTGAATCATCAAAAATTCCGATTGTTGTTTTAGGCAATGCTCCTTTATCTAATGGTTTCTGCAAAAAAGCAGATTACTTGAAGAGAGTTGGTATAATTCAAGGTTTTTGGTCTTTAAAT
The DNA here is from genome assembly GCA_964345675.1 of uncultured Methanobrevibacter sp. Taxonomy (GTDB): domain Archaea; phylum Methanobacteriota; class Methanobacteria; order Methanobacteriales; family Methanobacteriaceae; genus Methanocatella. The sequence goes on along the minus strand of CAYFRZ010000002.1, from coordinate 37,741 downwards.
CCATTTCCCCTAAATCATGGAAATACTCGAAAAACAACACCTCATGGAGGGTATATTAGATTTAATAATACTTCAGAATTAAAAAAACATTTAAATGATTTATTTTCTCAGGAGTTAAATTTCTTTTCAGGAATGGAAGATCCTAAGACATTGGGTAAATATATTGAACTTGCTAATACAGAAAATAATTATAATGATAAAGGTTTAAAATTTTTAAATTTAATAAGGAGATATTGAAATGGTAAGGAAAACTCAAACTATATCTTTCGGGTCTGTTTTAAGAGAATCTCATAATTCAAAAAAATTTTACAGTTCAAAATTATATGAAAATCTTAAAATTACAAATAATGTTGAGTTCATTGAATCAAAAATTAAAAAAGAGGATTTGAATAAACTTTATTGTAAATCTAGTGAAAATATGGATGAAATTCCAGATAACAGTGTTCATTTAATGATTACTTCCCCACCATATAATGTTGGAAAAGAATATGATAATGATTTAACTTTAGATGAATATTTGGAATTATTAACATCGGTTTTTTCTCAAACTTATAAAAAATTAGTGACCGGAGGTAGGGCTTGTATTAATATTGCAAACATTGGAAGAAAACCATATATTCCACTTCATGCAATGATTATTGAAATGATGTTGGATTTGAAATTTTTAATGCGTGGAGAAATTATATGGAATAAATCCACAAGTGCAGGGGGTTCTTGTGCATGGGGAAGTTGGATGTCCGCATCAAATCCTGTTCTTAGGGACTTTCATGAATATATTCTAATTTTTTCAAAAGAATCTTATTCTAAAAATAAATCTCAAGAAAAGAAAGATACAATTGGCCATGATGAGTTCATTCAATGGACAAAAAGTATTTGGACATTTCCTGCGGTTAATGCAAAGAAAATTGGTCATCCCGCTCCATTTCCAATTGAATTACCTCATAGACTTATAAATCTTTATAGCTATGAAGGAGATGTTGTTTTAGATCCATTTTGCGGTAGTGGAACAACATGTATTGCAGCTGTTCAAAATAAAAGAAATTATATTGGGTATGATATTGAAGAGAAATATATTCAATTATCAAAAAATAGAATTTCTAATCAAAAATTTATTTAATGGTGTTAATCAAATATTATTATTAAATAGTTGTTGTGGGATTATTATGAATACACCAATTGTGATATTAAATTATAAAACTTATTTGGAATCAAGCGGTATGAATGCTTTAGAACTTGCAAATGATTTGGAAAGCGCTGCTAATGAATCTGGAATTACGATGGTTGCAGCTCCTCAAGCAGCGGATATTTACAGAGTAAGTCAAGAAACTTCACTCCCTATTTTCGCTCAACACATTGATCCTATCCTTCCTGGTGGACATACAGGTTCTAATTTGATTAATTCATTAATTGATGCGGGAATTAGTGGAACTTTAATAAATCATTCTGAAAATAGGATGAAATTAGCAGATATTGCTGAAGTTATAAAATTGTGCAATGATTTTGGAATTGAATCTTGTGTATGTACTAATAATATTGAAACTTCAAAAGCTGTTGCAACTCTCAATCCCGTTGCTGTTGCTGTTGAACCTCCAGAACTTATTGGAACTGGAATACCTGTATCTCAAGCGCAACCTGAAGTTGTTGAAGATACAGTAAAAGAAGTAAAATCAATTAATAAAAAAATTAAAGTTTTATGTGGTGCAGGAATCACAACTGGGAATGATATGAAGGCAGCTATGGATTTAGGTGCTGATGGTGTATTGCTTGCATCTGGTATCATTAAAGCAGAAAGCCCAAAAGATGCTTTGCTTGATTTGGTAAGTAAATTATAGAGTGAGAAAATGGCAGAATTTAATACAATTGATGATTTTGATATTGAAAACAAAACTGTTCTTGTAAGGGTTGATATTAACTCACCGGTAGATCCTGGTTCAGGCATTATTTTGGATGATACTAGATTGAAATTACATGCTAAAACTATCAAAGAATTATCTAAAAAAGGTGCTAAAGTTGTGCTTCTTGCACACCAAAGCCGTCCGGGCAAAAAAGATTTCACAACTTTATCTCAACATGCGGATGCTCTATCTGATATTTTAAATTTAAGAGTAAAATATGTTGATTCTTTATTTTCAAATGTTGCAAAAGAAGCTATTTCAGATTTAAAACCTCATGAAATCCTTTTACTTGAAAATGCACGTTTTTTTTCTGAAGAATCTCTTTCAAGAACTCCGTTGGAACAATCAAAAACATTACTTGTGAGACATTTATCTCCACTTATTGATTATTTTGTAAATGATGCATTTGCAGCAGCTCACAGATCACAGGCGTCTTTAGTAGGGTTCACTGTCAATACTCCATCTGCTGTAGGTCGTGTAATGGAAAAAGAATTGACTGTGATTCAGGATGCACTGGACAATGTGCAGCATCCATGTGTTTTCTTACTTGGTGGAATGAAGCCCGATGATTCTATTGATGTTATGGAAAATGTGTTGGGTAATGGAACTGCCGATGTTATTCTAACAATTGGTATTGTTGGGAATATTGTATTATGGGCATCTGGTGCGGATATTGGTCAGGTAAATAGAGATTTCATTATTAGTAGAGGATATGAGGATATGGTTGAAAAATCTAAACAATTAATTGAAAGATTTGGAGATAAAGTAAAATATCCTATTGATGTTGCTTGTGAAATTGAAGGTAAGAGAGTCGATATTGCTGTTGGTGAAATTCCAAATGAGGCTATATTTGATATTGGTGTAAAAACAATTAGTTTTTATGCAAAAGAAATCAGAGATGCTAAAACAATATTTGCTAATGGTCCTGCAGGAGTATTTGAGAATCCTAAATTTGCAATGGGAACTGAAGATTTAATTAATGCAATTGCAAACTCTGATGGATTCTCAATTATTGGTGGGGGACATATTGCAGCGGCTACTGCTGGACTTGGTTGTGAAGACCAAATGAGTCATGTAAGTAGTGGTGGTGGGGCCTGCATTAGCATGTTAGCTGGTAAAAAGCTAGTTGCTGTAGAAGCTTTGAAAAATAGTAAAAAATAATTTTTTTTACTTCCATATCTTTTTTTATTAACCAATAATTTTGTTCGTATAAAAACAAACTTTTATATTCTATGTATTATTTATGTATTAAATAATAAAACAGTAGTGTGATGATAAAAATGAGTAAACAAAGGAGAATGCCTGTTATTTTTGTAGGTCATGGGGCACCGACTAATGCAATTGGTGACAATATGTACATTCCTGAATGGAAAAAAGTTGGGGAATACTTGGGTAAACCTAAGGTAATAATAGCGGTTTCTGCTCATTGGTATGATGAAAAATTACATGTTAGAACCGCTAAGAGGAATAAACAAATTTATGATATGTATGGATTTCCAGATGAGTTATATCAGGTAAAATATGAACCTAAAGGTTCTCCGAGATATGCTGAAAAAGTATTGGAATTATTGGATATTGCAGGGGAAAATAATGATTGGGGGATTGACCATGGGATATGGTCAGTTTTATCAAACATGTATCCAGAAGCTGATGTTCCAGTAGTGATGATGAGCGTTAATAAAAATCTATCCCCTATTGAACAATTTGAAATTGGTAGAAAATTAGAACCATTAAGACATGAAGGGGCATTAATTTTAGGAAGTGGAAATATTGTTCATAATTTAGGAATGGTTAATTGGAGAATGGATGGTGGCTATGAATGGGCTTATGCATTTGATGGTGATGTTGAAAGGGCAGTTTTAAATGGTGATTTTGAAAAAATTGTTAATTTTAAAAATATAAAATTCAATGAACTTGCAATACCTGCTCCAGATCATTTTTATCCTTTTTTAAATGTCTTGGGAGCAGCATCAAAAGAGGATAATGTAAAAATATTCAATGATGTCTGTGAACTTGGTTCAATATCTATGACATCTTACATATTTGAAGATATCTGAAAAAATAAAGTTAGTTATTAAATATATTTAATAACTCTTCGGATGCCTTTTTAGGATCCTCAGCACTCATTATTGCACTTACTACGGATAATCCAGAAATTCCTGTTTCGATTAATTCAGATGAATTTTCATGATTAATTCCTCCAATTGCAACTACTGGGATATTAATTGATTCAACGATTTTTCTCAAATCCTGTTTTGTAATTGAAGGTGCATCATCTTTGGTTTCAGTTGGAAATACTGCACCAGTTCCAATGTAGTCCGCACCATCCGCTTGTGCTTTTTTCGCTTCAGATATTGTAGCTGCTGAAACTCCTAAAATTTTATCTTTTCCAATTAATTTTCTTGTAACATCACATGGCATGTCACTTTGACCAACATGCACACCATCAGCATCAATAGCTAATGCTACATCAACTCTATCATTAATTATTAGTGGCACATTGTATTTTGTTGTAATTTCCTTAACTTTCAAAGCCAAATTATAGAAGTCCAGTGTTTCAGCAGTTTTTTCTCTAATTTGAACTATACTGACTCCACCTTTTATGGACTCTTCTATAGTTTTCAGGAATTTTTCAACATTGTCACTTTTGTCGGTTACAAGATAAAGGGATAAATCTATATTTTTCATAATATCATGATGTTTGATTCATTAATTAAACTTTCACTATTAGTTTTGTATAAATAATCAATTAAGTATGTTCTAAATGAACCTGTACCTTCATCTTTTTCATCTACTTTTGCTCTTGCTTTTTCACCTGCAATATTCATTGCTAAAATTGCAATAAGGCATCCTTCTAATGGATTTGAACCTCCAATGCAACTTCCTACAATTGATGATAGCATGCAACCACTGCCTGTTATCAATGGCATCATGTCATCTCCATTGTCAATGGCTATTGTTGTTTTTCCATCAGTTAGAATATCTATAGGTCCACTTGCTAATATTACAGTATTTAATTTTGAAGCTAATGTGGCTATTAATTCTCCATTTGCTTTTAAGTTTTCTTTGGTGATGATGTCATCCGCATTAACATCTACGCCTTTAGCAGTATTGCTTTCATCTAAAACTCCAGATAATTTTGCAATAGCTTTAACTTCACTTATGTTTCCTCTAATCGCTGTAATATTATGATTTTCAATTAAATTCATGGTTGTTGTGTTTCTAAGTTCGGTTACTCCAACACCTACTGGGTCTAATATGATTGGAGTGTTTGTTTCATCAGCTTTTTTACAACTGATTTCCATAGCTTCAATTTGATTTTTACTTAATTTTCCAATATTTATTACTAATACATCTGCTATTGTTACAACTTCTTCAAGTTCTTCAGCGTCTTCAGCCATAAATGGTGATCCGCCTATTGCAAGGACAGCATTTGCACAGTCATTGATTGTCACTGAATTTGTAATACAATGGGTTAATGCATTTTTTTCTCTAATTTTAATTAAATTTTCTTCAATTTTATCCAATAATTCAGCTTCATTATTTATCATGATTATTAATTATAAATTTTGTTTTATTTAAATTTTATTAATATTATTTAATATTATAGTAAACTATTTAAATGACAAATAACATAATTAATTTTGTTATACAATATTAAATATATGCCTCGGTGGCTCAGTCTGGTAGAGCGCGAGACTTGTAATCTCGTGGTCGCGGGTTCAATTCCCGTCCGGGGCTTTTAATTTTATATTGTTATTATAATTTTTTCATATATGTGATGAATTATAGAAACATTTATATACTGCTTAGTATATAGTTATAATTAGTATGTTATCCACATGCTTATTGTATGTGGGTCCGTAGGGTAGCTTGGTCGATCCTTTGGGCTTTGGGAGCCTGAGACTCCGGTTCAAATCCGGGCGGACCCATTTACCCGCCTTAGCTCAATTTGGCAGAGCGTTGGACTGTAGATCCAAATGTTGCTGGTTCAAGTCCGGCAGGCGGGATTTGTCAATTATTTATTTTCATTAATGTTGAAAATTTTGGAAATCAATATGATTTTTCGAAACATTTATATATTATGAAAAACAGAATAATTGAATAGTGTATTGTTATACTGTTTGAGATTCTATGCCCTGGTGGTGTAGGGGCTATCATGTGGGCCTGTCGAGCCCGCGACTCGGGTTCAAATCCCGGCCAGGGCGCTTCGGAACTTAAATGGTTTTAATATATCTTATAGGCCTGTAGCTCAGTCTGGCAGAGCGCTTGGCTTTTAACCAAGCGGCCGCGGGTTCAATTCCCGTCAGGCCTGTTTCTAATTTTATATTTTAACTTTTCTGTTTGGAGGAAATTATTTTGAAAAGTGAATTTGATATTCAAGAACATATGCTTGTACCAAAGCATGAAATCATGACTGAAGAAGAAATTTCAAACGAATTTAGTGATGTGGATTATAATTTTAAGAATCTTCCTAAAATTAAAGTTGATGATCCTGTTGTAGAATCTATTGGTGCAAAACCAGGGGATGTTTTAAGAATAACTCGTGAAAGTCAAACTGCGGGTGTTTTTGTTACTTATAGAATCGTTGAACAATAATATAAATTTAGAATTAGTGAAGTTTATATATTTAATTTCTGTATTTTTTTTGTTTTTTGGAAATTCATTATAATAAATTTGAACTTAGTTTGAGAGGAATTATCTTAAATGAGATAGTTAGGAGTAAATTAAGAATAATGATTAAATGATTTAGTTATTAGGTTTTTCCTTTTTATTTATTTTTATTTAGTTAATTATTTTTATTGCGTTTATGTAATTGGAGGATGTTCATGACAGTGAATAATTGGAAATTAGTTGATGCATTTTTCGACAAATATGATTTAGTCGACCATCATATAAAATCCTACAATGATTTTGTAAATAATAGGATTCAAAATATTATTGATATTACTGATCCTATTTCATTAGATGATGGTAAATATACTTTAAAAACTGGGAAAATACGCATTGAAAAACCATCTAATAAAGAAGCTGATGGTTCTAGAAGTATTATTGACCCTACTGAAGCTAGACTTAGGAATTTAAACTATTCTGCAGATATGTATCTTGAAATGGCATTAAATGAAGAAGGAGAAGACAATCCATTGGAGGAAGTATATATTGGTGAATTGCCAGTAATGCTTAAATCTGATATTTGTCATCTTAATGGTCTAAGTGATGAAGAATTAATTGAAAAACACGAAGACCCTCAAGATTTAGGAGGATATTTCATTGTAAATGGTTCTGAAAGAGCTGTTGTTACTATGGAAGAAATTGCACCGAATAAAATTATTCTTGAACGTATGGGTGAAGTTGAAGAAAGACATGCTAAAGCTGTTGTAACTTCAATCAAAAGTGGTTTCAGAGCTAGAATTACTTTAGAATATAAAAAACCACGTAAAAATAAAGCTTTTTTAAGAATTTCTTTCCCATATCTTCCTGGTGAAATTCCACTTGTGGTATTATTAAGAGCTCTTGGTTTATCTACTGATCAAGATATAATTACTGCTATTTCTGATGATAATAACTTCCAGATGATGATTGCAGATGATATCCAAGTTTCCGCTGAGGAATTGGATAAATTCATTGATCAAAATGTCATTAAAAATGGTAACTCTGATGAAGTAAATCAACATTTACAAGATGCTGCTATTAAATACATTGGTAATAGAGTAGCTAAAAATATGCCTAAAGATTATCGTTATAAACGTGCTAAGGATGTTATCAACCGTTATTTATTACCTCACATGGGTATTGAAGAAGAAAGGTGTTATGATAAAGCAATTTATCTTGCTGAAATGACTGAAATGTTATTGGAAGTTATTGAAGAAAAAAGAGATCCTCACGATAAGGACCATTACACCAACAAAAGACTTAGAGTATCTGGTGACTTGATGGAAGATTTATTTAGAGTTGCTTTCACTAATTTAACAAGAGATATGAGTTATCAACTTGAAAGAAGTCTTTCTCGTGGTAAAGAACTTTCAATTAAGCAGGCAGTTCGTAGTGATGTTTTAACTGAAAATATTAAACATGCTATTGCTACTGGAAACTGGGTTGGTGGAAGAGCTGGTGTAAGTCAGCTTTTAGATAGGACAAGTTACATGGGAACTCTTTCTCATTTAAGGCGTGTTGTATCTCCTTTAACTAGAAGTCAACCTCACTTTGAAGCAAGAGATTTGCACCCAACTCAATTTGGTAAGATTTGTCCAAATGAAACTCCGGAAGGACCTAACTGTGGTTTGGTAAAGAATTTAGCTTTATTGTGTAATATTTCAGAAGGTTCTGATGAAAAAGAAATTATTGATGTTATTGAACAAATGGATGTTGAATTGATTTAAGGAGGTGGAATGTTGTCTGAAGATTATAAAAAACCTGAAACTGAAGAGAAAAAGGCATTTTATTATTTTGGTTTTGAAAGATTAGCTACTTTTAATGAAGTTGATGCTGTTATTAATCAGTTAAAAGTGAAATTTGCTGATGATGAAGAATCATTGGAAAAAATTAATAAGCATGTTGAATTCATTGAGTCTTATTTTGATAGTGATGAATTAAAAAATGATAATAGTCTAAATGTTCCATTTAAAAAAGATAAACGTAGAGTTAAATGGGAATCATACAAAAAAGATTTTCCAGATGTCGATTTAACTGAGGAAGTAGTTTCCGAAGAAGCAATTGAGCCTGTTGAAGAAGTTAATGAAATGGAACCTGTTGAAGAAACTATTAATGATGTTGCTGAGATTGAGCCTGTTAGAGAACAGCCTCGTATACTTAATAAAAAACATCCTCAAACTAAAATTTATATTAATGGGGAACTTTTAGGGTATTGTGAAGATCCTATTTCTTTCACTCAAGAAATGAGGGAAAAAAGAAGAAATGGGGAAATATCTCATGAAATGAACATTACCTACTATGCTGATAATCAAGAGGTATATATATTCAATGATCCTGGAAGAGCAAGAAGACCTTTAATTATAGTTAAAGATGGTGTTCCTCTTTTAAGAGAAGAGCATATAAATAAAATTGCTAATGGTAAATTGAATTGGGATAACCTAATTAATGATGGTCTTATTGAATACTTAGATGCTGAAGAAGAAGAAAATGCATATATTGCTATGAATTTAGCTGATTTGAATGAAGCTCATACTCATTTAGAAATCGACCCTGCTACTATGCTAGGTATTTGTGCTGGAATTATTCCATTTTCTGATCACAATTCCGCTCCAAGGAATACAATGGAAGCAGGTATGACAAAACAAGCTTTAGGATTATATGTATCTAACTATGCATTACGTACTGATACTAGGGCTCACTTATTACATCATCCTCAAACTCCTATTGTTAAAACTCGTATTATTGATTCAACCAATTATGATTTAAGACCATCTGGTCAAAATTTTGTTGTAGCATTAATGTCTTATGAAGGATATAACATGGAAGATGCAACGGTTATCAATAAAGCAGCTTTAGAAAGAGGTCTTGCAAGATCTTCATTCTTTAGAGCATATGATACATCTGAAAAGAAATATGCTGGTGGTCAGGTGGATAAATTTGAAGTACCTGACAAAAACATTAAAGGTTACAGGTCTGAAGAAGCTTACAGAAACTTAGATGATGATGGTGTTGTAAATCCAGAATCATATGTATCATCTGGTGATGTGTTAATTGGTAAAACTTCTCCTCCAAGATTCTTAGAAGAAAACTTTGGAAGTGTTGCTGATAGAAGGAGAGAAACTTCTGTTACTGTAAGACATGGAGAAAAGGGTATTGTTGATGCAGTTCTTTTATCTGAAACTGTTGAAGGTTCTAAATTAGCTAAAATCAGAGTAAGGGATGCAAGACAACCTGAATTTGGTGATAAATTCGCATCAAGACACGGTCAGAAAGGGGTTATTGGTTTAATTTTATCTCCGGAAGATGTACCTTTCACTGAATTTGGTGTAGTGCCAGATTTAATAGTTAATCCTCATGCGATTCCATCTAGGATGTCTATTGGACAAGTACTTGAGATGGTTGCAGGTAAAGCAGGATGTCTTGAAGGTGAAAGAGTTGATGCAACTCCATTTAACCAAACTTTTGAAGAGGAAATTCAACAATTGCTGCTTGATAACGGATTTGAATCTGCAGGTTGCGAATCATTATATAGTGGTGTAACTGGTGAAAGATTAGATGCGGAAATTTTCGTTGGTGTTGCATATTATCAAAAATTACATCACATGACTACCGATAAAGTTTATGCTCGTTCCAGAGGTCCTGTCCAAGTTCTCACTCGTCAACCTACTGAAGGTAGGGCACGTGAAGGTGGTTTAAGATTTGGAGAAATGGAAAGAGATTGTCTTATTGCACATGGAGCTGCATTAACATTAAAAGAAAGATTGCTTGATGAATCTGATAAGTATGAAGCAGTTGTCTGTGAAAACTGTGGTATGTTGGCAGTAGAAGACACAAGTAAACATAAAAAATACTGTCCAATCTGTGGGGATGTAGAAACATATCCTGTTGAAATTTCATATGCATTCAAATTATTATTAGACGAACTTAAAAGTTTATGTATTTTCCCTAAATTAGTTTTAGGGGACAAAGCATAATTAAATTTATTAAAGGAGCAAATACATGAAAGCATTTATTAAAAAAATTCAGAGAATTAATTTTGGTTTAATGTCTCCTGAGGATATTCGTAAGATGTCTGTTGTCACTGTTGAGTATCCTGATACTTATGGTGATGATGGTTTTCCTATTGATAAAGGGTTGATGGATCCTCATTTAGGTATTATTGATCCTAGTTTAGTTTGTAGGACTTGTGGTTCTAAAGGTGGAGTTTGTCAAGGGCATTTTGGTAGTATTGAATTAGCTAGGCCAGTTATTCATGTTGGTTTTGGTGATGTTATTCATAAAATTTTACGTTCTACTTGTAATGAGTGTGGTCGTACTCTTTTAACTGATGAGGAGATTGAAGATTATACTCAGAAAATCATTGAACTTAAAGCTCAAAATGAGAGTATTGGCGGTATTCTCAAAGAGATTTATGATGTTGCTAAAAAAGATGGTGAAGAATGTCCTCATTGTGGTACTATTCAAGATAAAATTGTTTTAGATAAACCAGTTTCAATTGTTCAACGTATTGATCCACTTTTCGAATTCAAAAAGGTATTTTATGAAGTTGCATCTTCTGATTCCATTACAATTGAAGAAATTGGGCCAATGGCTAGGGATATTGTTGAACACAAAGAAGAATACTTCCAAAATAAACTATTAATTAATAGTAATCTTTTAGAACGTTTATGTGAAAGATTACATGATGTTGATTATATTATTAATATTTTAGAATTAGAAGATGAAGATGGTTCTTACGAAGTGAATAATACTCGTTTGAATAATATTTTCAAAACAACTATTAGTGACAATGGTTTAACTGAAGATTATAAGTTGACTGCATCTGAAGTTCGTGAAAGACTTGAGAAAATTTCTGATGAGGATTCTTTTGTTTTAGGTGTTAATCCTGAAGTTGCAAGACCTGAATGGTTAGTTTTAACAGTACTTCCGGTTCCTCCTGTAACAGTAAGACCATCCATTATTCTCGATACTGGTGAAAGATCTGAAGATGATTTAACTCATAAATTGGTTGATATTTTACGTATTAATCAACGTTTACTTGAAAACATGGAAGCTGGTGCTCCACAATTAATCGTTGAAGATTTATGGGAATTATTACAATATCACGTAACTACTTACTTTGATAATGAAGCTAGTGGAGTTCCACCTGCAAGACACAGATCCGGCAGACCACTTAAGACTTTAACTCAAAGACTTAAGGGTAAAGAGGGTAGATTCAGATCCAACCTCTCCGGTAAAAGGGTTAATTTTTCCGCTCGTACTGTAATCTCACCGGACCCAAACATCAGTATTAATGAAGTGGGTGTTCCTGAAATGATTGCAAAAGAAGTAACTGTACCTGTGCATGTAAATGAATGGAACATTGATGAAATGAGAAACTATATAGAAAATGGTCCTAATGTACATCCTGGTGCGAACTATGTAATCAATGGTGATAGGAAAAGAAGAGTCACTGATGAAACTAAAGAATACATTCTTGAAACTTTAGAACCTGGTGTTATTATTGAAAGACACTTGAAAGATGGGGATATGGTTTTATTCAATCGTCAACCTTCTCTTCACAGAATGAGTATGATGGCACACGAAGTAAGAGTGTTACCTTACAAAACTTTCAGATTAAACTTATGTGTATGTCCTCCTTACAATGCTGATTTTGATGGGGACGAAATGAACATGCACGTTTTCCAAACTGATGAATCCCGTGCGGAAGCAAAATCTTTAATGCGTGTACAAGAACACATTTTATCTCCAAGGTTTGGTGGACCTATTATTGGTGCTATTCACGATCACATTAGTGGAGCATATCTTTTAACTCGTGATGGTGTTGAATTCACTGAAGAACAAGCTTTACAAATTATCAGAAAATCTCACCTTAAAATTCCTGAATTCAAATCCAATCAATGGATTTTAAAATATGATGAAAACGCAAATGAAGAATCATTCATTTACAAAGAAAAAGGTGAAAAATGGACTGGTAAAGAATTGTTCTCATTATTATTGCCTAATGATTTAAACTTATCTTATAGTGCTGAAATTTCCAAATGTCCTGTTGTTTATCCTCCTGAAGATGCAGAAGTTGTCATTAAAAACGGTATTCTCATGCAGGGTGCGATAGATGAAAGTGCATATGGATCTTTTTCAGGTAAAATCTTAGATAAAATTGTTAAAGAATATGGTCCTGGAAGAGCTAAAGAATTCTTAGATAGGTCTACTGACCTTGCTATCTGCGGAATCATGAAAACTGGAATTACTACTAGTTTAAATGATGAAGAAATTCCGGAAGAAGCTCAAGACCGTATTAATGAGCACTTGCAAAATAAGATGGATGAGGTAGATAAGCTTGTTGAAGCTTATGAAGAAGGTTATCTTGAAGCTTTGCCGGGTAGAAGTCTTGAAGAAACTTTAGAGATGAAAATCATGCAAGTTCTTGGGGAAGCTAGGGATATGTCTGGTCAAATTGCAGAACATTATCTTAATATGGGTAAACAATCCCCTGAAGATCCTTATGACCATGTGATGGCTGTTGAAAATCACTCTGTAGTAATGGAACGTACTGGTGCAAGGGCATCCATGTTGAACCTTACTCAAATTACTGCTTGTGTTGGACAACAAGCAGTTAGGGGTGGACGTATCGAAAGAGGATACATTAACAGAACTTTACCTCACTTCAAAAAAGGTGAGTTAGGGGCAAAAGCAAAAGGTTTTGTTCACTCAAGTTATAAATCTGGGCTTGATCCTATTGAATTCTTCTTCCATGCAATGGGTGGAAGAGAAGGTCTTGTAGATACAGCGATTCGTACCGCACAATCCGGTTATATGCAAAGAAGACTTGTTAATGCTTTACAAGATTTACAAGTTAAATCTACTGGACTTGTTACTGATAATCAAGGTAATGTTATTCAAACCATGTTCGGTGAAGATGGTGTGGATCCGGCAAAATCTGACTTTGGTAAACCAGCAAACTTAGATAAACTTATAGATGAAATTAGAATGGAAGGTAAATAGGTGTAACTATGGATGAAATTATAACTAAAATTAATGGCATGATTACTGAGATTAATGAAACTGAAAATCTCAGTATTGATTTTGCAGATAGTTATATCGAAGATTTAGCTGAACATTATATTAGTAATGATTTAACTGATGATGAATTACGTAAACTCATTATGAAACTTAAACAGGCCTATGACCGAGCTCACGTTGAAGCTGGAGAGGCTGTTGGAACAGTAGCTGCACAATCTGTAGGTGAACCGGGTACTCAGATGACTATGCGTACTTTTCACTATGCAGGGGTAACTGAGTTAAACGTAACATTGGGTCTTCCAAGACTTATTGAAATTGTAGATGCTAGGGAAAAAATTAAAACTCCAACCATGGATATTTACTTCACTGAAGATAAACGTGATGATGAAGAATTTGTTAGAACTTTAGCTAATAAGATTGGTAAAAGTACTATAAATGATATTCTTTCAGATTTCAATTTAAACTATGGAACCATGGAAGTTGAAGCAGTTTTGGATAATAAGAAAATTGATGAGAAAAGACTCGATAGAGAAGAAATCAATGCAAAAATCTTAAAAACCTTTAAAAAAGCTGTAATTAATGGGGACCAAATTGTTTTATCTAGTAATAAGAATGATTCAGATTTCGTTATTAGGGAACTTCGTCTCTTAGCAGACAAATTCCGTGATTTGCAAATCAGTGGTATTAAAAATATTGGAAGAGTTATCATCCGTCGTGATGAGGAATGGATTATTCACACTGAAGGATCCAATCTTAAAGAAGTTCTCACTATGGAAGGTATTGACCAAGTAAGAACTACTACTAACAATATTCATGAAATCGGTCAAGTTTTGGGTATTGAAGCAGCTCGTAGATCAATCATTAACGAAGCTCAAAAAACCCTTTCAGAACAAGGTCTTAGTGTTGATGTAAGACACATTATGTTAGTTGCAGATATTATGACTTCCGAAGGTGTTGTTAAATCTATTGGAAGACATGGTATTAGTGGTGAAAAATCAAGTGTTTTAGCTCGTGCAGCTTTTGAAGAAACTGGTAAACATTTACTCCACGCTAGTATTCGTGGTGAAGTAGATGATTTAACAGGTATCATCGAAAATATTATTATTGGACAACCAATACCTCTTGGTACCGGTTCTATCGGTGTCAAAATGGATTATAAAAAAGAATAGGAGGCTAGATGATGGACGTAGATAGAGGAATCAGAGTAGCTGTCGATACTGGTGATGTAACTTTAGGCTCTGAAAAATCAATTCAATCTTTAAAATTAGGAAAAGGTCAGCTTGTTGTTGTTGCTGCTAATGCTCCTAAAGAAATTATTGAAGATGTTGAATATTATGCAAATCTTTCCGAAATTCCATTTATTGTATATGATGGAACAAGTGTAGATTTAGGGTCTGTTTGTGGTAAACCTTTCACAGTTGCTACATTAATCGTTAACGATCCAGGAGATTCTACAATATTAGATGATTTGAGGTAGATTTAAGTGTCTATTAAACTTAGTGCAAATGAGATTAAATTCATAGCTCTTTTCGAAAGTATGACTGGAGCAATGGTTAAAGATTGCATTATCGATGATGAACATGGAAAAGTCACTTTCATTGTTAAAAACGGTGACATGGGACTCGCTATCGGTAAAGGTGGAAGTTCTGTTTCTAAAGTTCAAAGAGCAGTAGATAAAAGTGTTGAAATCATTGAATTAGATGATGATCCGATACAATTTATCAAAAATGTTTTATCCCCTGCAAAGTTACAGTCTGTTAAATTAAGTCAAAAACAGTCAGGTGAAAAAATAGCTATTGTCACAGCAGACAATACCAACAAACGTATTGCTATCGGTAAAAATGGAATTAATATTGAAAGAGCTAAATTATTAGCTAATAGACAACATAATATTGATAATATTATTTTAAAATAGCTTTCGAGCTATTTTATTTTATTTATTTTTTTTGAAATTACTTTTTTTATATTTATTAATATATAAAATACATACCTTTATAAAGGTTAAATTATATAGATTATCATAAGATATCTGTACTGGTTATAACTTGACTACGTGTGCTTTTTGTCAATGTTTAATATTATTTCAAGATATCTTCTTTTAGATAAACTTGTTTTATCTATTAATTATTATTACTGATTTATATCTTAGAATTTAGATTGTACTATGGGAGTATAGTATAAATCGCAGCGGTGGATTCTTTGATATGTTTTTAAGATAAAAAATTCGAGGAAAAATTATGCCAGGACTTTTTGCTGCAAAAAAACTTAAAAAAAATAGACAAAATTTTAAGTGGAAAGATGTAGATTACAAAAGAAGAGCTTTAAGATTAGATGTTAAAGCAGATCCTCTTGAGGGAGCTCCTCAAGCTAGAGGTATTGTAATCGAGAAAGTAGGGATAGAAGCAAAACAACCTAACTCTGCTATTCGTAAATGTGTACGTGTTCAATTAATTAAAAACGGTAAACAATTAACTGCTTTTGCACCAGGTGATGGGGCTATTGGATTTATCGATGAACACGATGAAGTAATGATTGAAGGAATTGGTGGACCATCCGGAAGATCCATGGGGGATATTCCTGGGGTTCGTTGGAAAGTTTCCAAAGTTAATAACGTAGCTTTATCAGAAATGGTAAGTGGAAAAATTGAAAAACCTGTAAGATAAGGTGGTTATATTTATGAGTAAATTATTCGATAAATGGGATCTCGATGAAGTAAAAGTTGATGATTTAGGTTTAGTAAAATATATCTGCTTAGATGAAACTTTAGTTCCACATACTTCTGGTAGATATGTAAAAAGACAATTCGCAAAATCTAAAGTATCTATTGTTGAAAGGTTAATGAATAAAATCATGAGAACCCACCTCAACTCTGGTAAGAAAAATAAAGCTTACAACATAGTAAGGGAATCTTTAGAAATTATTAACAGAAGAACTAAACAAAATCCTGTTCAAGTTTTAGTTAAAGCAGTTGAAAACACTGCACCTCGTGAAGAAACTACCCGTATTAAATACGGAGGTATTGGATATCAAGTTGCTGTTGATATTTCTCCGCAAAGAAGGGTTGACCTTTCATTAGGTTTCTTAACTAGAGGTACTTTACAATCTTCATTCAAAAACAGAAGATCTGTTGCTGAATGTTTAGCTGATGAATTAATTCTTGCATCCGAAGAAGATTCAAGAAGCTTCGCTTTAAGAAAAGCTGAAGAGAAAGAAAGAGTTGCTAAAGCAGCACACTAATTATATTAATGTTTAGGTGGTTATTTTGAGTAGAAGAGACAAAATGATTGCAAAAATCAAAGAATTAATGTACAAACCTGATCAAATCAGAAACATTGGTATCTGTGCTCACATCGATCACGGTAAAACCACTTTATCTGATAACTTACTTGCAGGTGCAGGAATGATTTCCGAAGAACTTGCTGGTGATCAAAGATTCTTAGATTTTGACGAACAAGAACAAGCACGTGGTATCACTATCGATGCAGCTAACGTATCTATGGTGCACGATTGTAAAGAAAATGAGTATTTAATTAACTTAATCGATACTCCTGGTCACGTTGACTTTGGTGGGGACGTAACTCGTGCTATGAGGGCTGTAGATGGTGCAGTAGTTGTAGTTTGTGCTGTAGAAGGTATTATGCCTCAAACTGAAACTGTATTCAGACAAGCATTAAAAGAAAATGTAAAACCAGTTTTATTCATTAACAAAGTTGACAGATTAATCAACGAGTTAAAATTAGAACCTGAAGAGTTACAAAAAAGATTCATCAACATTTACATGGAAGCTAATAAGTTAATCAAAAACATGGCTCCTGAAGATAAAAAAGATGAATGGGCATTGGATTTCACTGATGGTAGTGTAGCATTCGGTTCCGCATACCACAATTGGGCTATTAATGTACCTACTATGCAAGAAACTGGAGTTAACTTTAATGATATCATCCAATACTGTAACGATGAAAAACAAAAAGAGTTAGCACAAAAAGTACCTTTATCTGATGTATTATTAGGTATGGTAGTTGAACATTTACCTTCACCTAAAGAAGCACAAATTTACAGAGTGCCTAATATATGGGATGGTGACATTGAATCTCCTGCTGGAGAATGTATGGTTACCACTTCTCCAGATGGACCTTTAGCTGTAATGGTTACTAATGTATCTGTTGACAAGCATGCTGGTGAAATCGCAACTGGTAGGGTTTATGGAGGAGCTATTGAAAAAGGTACTGAAGTATATCTCGTTGGTTCTCATGGTAAATCCAGAGTTCAACAAGTTGGTGTCTACTTCGGACCTGAAAGAGTTAACACTGACAAAGTTCCTGCAGGTAACATTGTATATGTTGCAGGTGCAAAAGGTGCTATTGCTGGTGAAACCTTATGTGACCCTGAACACAAAATCGTTGAATTTGAAGGATTGGAACACATATCTGAACCTGTAGTTACTGTTGCTGTAGAAGCTAAAAATACTAAGGATTTACCAAAATTAATTGAAGTTTTAAGACAAGTAGGTAAAGAAGACCCTACTGTAAAAATTGATATTAACGAAGAAACTGGTGAGCACTTAGTATCCGGTATGGGAGAACTTCACTTAGAAGTTATTGGTTACAGAATTGGAGAAAAAGGTGTAGACATAGCTACTTCAGAACCTATTGTTGTATACAGGGAAACTGTAAGACAATTATCTCCACAAGTTGAAGGTAAATCCCCTAACAAACATAACAGATTCTACCTTACTGTTGAACCAATTGAACCTGAACTTTATGCTGCTATCCAAGATGGTGACATTAAAGAAGGTAAAGTTAAAGGTAAAGAAGGTGCTAATGACTTCATGGAACACGGTTTGGAAAAAGAAGAAGCTAGAAGAGTATGGGCTGTCCATAACAGAAGTGTCTTCATTAACATGACTCGTGGTATTCAATACTTAGATGAAGTTAAAGAACTCTTAATTGAAGGATTTGAATCCGCATTAGAAAATGGTCCTTTAGGTAATGAAATCGCTATGGGATTAAAATTCAAACTCCACGATGCAAAACTTCACGAAGACGCAGTTCACAGAGGACCTGCTCAAGTATTGCCTGCTATCAGGAATGCAATCTTAGGTTCCATGATGCTTGCTGAACCAGCATTACTCGAACCATTCCAAAAAGTAGTTATTGATACTCCTAACGATTACATGGGTTCCTGTACTCGTGAAATCCAAAACAGAAGAGGTCAAATAGTAAACATGGGTCAAGAAACTGGAGATATGGCAAGAATTGAATCTAAAGTGCCTGTAGCTGAAATGTTTGGTTTCGCTGGTGATATCAGATCCGCTGCTGAAGGTAGATGTTTATGGTCCACCGAAATTGCTGGATTTGAACCACTCCCACGTGAGATGCAACATCAAATCGTAAAAGAAATCAGACAAAGAAAAGGCTTATCTGCAGAACCATTCCCTGCAAGTCACTACTTAGGAGATTTATAAAATTAAAATTTTTAATTTTTATATTTTTTTATTAAAATTTATAAAAAAACATTATCTATTTATATGTTGAAGTATAAAAGTAACATTTAAGCTATCATTTAAGCTTATAGATATTGTTTGTTAATATTACAAAGAGGTTATTATAATGGCAAAAGAAAAAGAACATCTTAACTTAGCATTTATTGGACACGTTGACCACGGAAAATCCACTTTAGTTGGACATTTATTATTAAAAGCTGGTGCAGTTGCTGAACAACAATTAGACGATGGAGAAAACAAATTCAGATTTGTTATGGACAAATTAGGAGAAGAAAGGGAAAGAGGAGTAACTATTGATTTAGCTCACCAAAAATTCTCCACCAAAAAATACGACTACACTGTTGTAGATTGTCCTGGACACAGAGACTTCGTTAAAAACATGATTACTGGTGCTTCCCAAGCAGATGCTGGTGTTTTAGTAGTTGCAGCTGACGATGGTGTAATGCCTCAAACTAAAGAACACGTTTTCTTATCCAGAACTTTAGGTATTACTCAATTAATCGTTGCAATTAACAAAATTGATGTTGTAGATTACTCTGAAGACAAATTCAATGAATTAAAAGAACAAGTTTCTAACTTAATCAAAACCGTTGGATTCAACCCAGCAGACGTACCTTTCATCCCATTATCTGCATTTGAAGGTGACAACATTAAAGATGCAAGTGAAAACACTCCTTGGTATAAAGGTGACTCTTTAATGGATGCTTTAGACAAATTAACTCCACCTGAAAAACCTACTAGCTTACCTTTAAGAATTCCTATTCAAGACGTTTACTCCATTACTGGTGTAGGAACTGTACCTGTAGGAAGAGTTGAAACTGGTGTAATGAAAAAAGGTGAAAACGTTGTATTTGAACCTGCTGGAGCTTCTGGAGAAGTTAAATCTATTGAAATGCACCACGAAATGTTCGAAGTTGCTGAACCTGGTGATAACATTGGATTCAATGTAAGAGGTGTAGGTAAAAATGATATCAGAAGAGGAGATGTAGCTGGACACACTGATAATGCTCCTACTGTTGCTAAAGAATTCGATGCACAAGTTGTTGTTTTACAACACCCTGGTGTAATCACCGTTGGATACACTCCTGTATTCCACTGTCACACTTCTCAAGTAGCATGTACTTTCTTAGAATTATCTAAAAAATTAAACCCTGCTACCGGTGCTGTTGACGAAGAAAACCCTGACTTCTTAAAAACTGGAAATGCAGCAATTGTTAAAATTAAACCTACCAAACCAATGTGTCTCGAAAACGCAAAAGAAATTCCTCAAATGGGTAGATTTGCTATCAGAGATATGGGTCAAACTGTTGCAGCTGGTTTATGTCTTAACGTTACCCCAGCAAAATAAGTTTGTAAACAATAATTAGAAAGTAATTATTTACTTTCTTCTCTTTTTGTTTTATTGGAGGATAATAAATGAATCAAGCAAGAATTAAGCTTACAGGAACAGACCCAGAAAAATTAGCATATGTTTGTGATCAACTTAAAAAAATTGCTGAAAGAACTGGTGTAGACTTATCTGGTCCTATCCCATTACCTACTAAAAAATTAGTAGTGCCTACAAGAAAATCTCCTGATGGAGAAGGTAAAGCTTCTTGGGAAAAATGGGAACTCAGAATCCATAAACGTTTAATCGGTATTGGAGCTGATGAACGTGCTATGAGACAAGTCATGAAAATTAATGTTCCTGATAATGTAAGTATCGAAATTGAACTTAAAGGATAGATATTTAGATTTTTTCTAAATATTCCTTTTCATATATGCCGAGATAGTCTAGTCTGGTAAGGCGCAGGACTTGAAATCCTGTGGAGTCTCTCCGCCTGGGTTCAAATCCCAGTCTCGGCGTTACTTTTTATATTTTATTTTTAAAAAAAGTTTTTTAACTTAGAATCTAATTCATCTAAATTAGATATTATGTCTTTTTTATTTATTTCTTTTATTTGTGGTCTTTGAATCATGATTACTGCAATGTTTTTTTCATTGGCAGCTTCTATTTTATCAATAACTCCACCAATTTCACCACTTTCTTTAGTAATCATTACGCTTGCATCATATTTTTCAATTAATTCGATATTTTCCTGTTTATTTGCAGCACCGGTCATTGGAATAATATGGTCAGGTTTTATTTTTAGTTCGTTGCATTTTTCAATAGATTTTTCCACTTTTAAAATTCTTGGATAAAATCTGTCTGTTGAAACATTTTTTAGGATTTCACTCATGGTGTTAGCTCCTGCAAAATGCAATACGTTTCCTTTATCAAATTCATTAGCTATTAGTTTTCCCGCTTCAACAAATGAATTTACATAATGTATGCGTGATGTGTCTATATTTTCAAGGTTGGTGGTAGGTCTTTCAAAACGTAAATATGGGATTTTTAATTCATTTGCAATACTTGCACTGGTTTGTGTGATATGTTCTGCAAAAGGATGTGTTGCATCAATTAAAACATCATAATGTTCACTTGTTATTATATTAATTATCTCTTCTTTTGGAAGTGGGCGGGCAATTGTGCTGTCGCTTCCGCCTTCTTTTGCAATCTTGGCACCATATTCGGTTGTGGTTGTTGTTAGGATATATGCATCATAATTCTTTTTAATAAATTCAATAATATTTATTGAATCTTTTGTACCGCCTAATATGAAAATCTTCATTTTATCACTTTATTCATTATTTTTTGAGCAAATAATATTGTTGATGCAACAATAAAGATGATTATCCATTCAACAATGCTGATTGATGTTGTTCTAAATATTATTTGTAGTTGTGGTATGTATATTATTAATAACTGTAATGCAAAGGATAATGTGATTCCAATATATAAATATTTGCTGGATTTATTTGAGTTTGCTCTTCCATTAAATGCATTAAATAATTGATAAACAACAAACAATGTAAATGCAACACTCATTGCTTTTTTAGTAGATGCACCACTATATATTTCCCAGCTGAATACTATAATTGTTCCAATGGCCATTACTAATCCTAGGAGGAATATTTCAATCAATGTTTTTCTGGTTAAAATATCTCCAGTTTCAGGAGGCCTTGCCATTGTATCTTTTTCAGCACCTTCAATTCCTAATGTCTGTGCTGGCGGACCATCCATTACTATGTTTAACCATAATAATTGTGCAGGATTGAATGGTAATGGCAAATTAAGTAAACTTGTTCCAACTATTGTCAAAATAGCTCCCACATTTGTTGATACTTGGAATTTGACGAATCTTTTAATGTTGTCATAGATTTTACGACCTTCTTTTATGGCTTTTACAATTGTTGCAAAGTCGTTATCCTGTAAAATCATATCTGATGATTCTTTAGAAACATCAGTACCGTTTCCCATTGAAATACCAATAGATGCCTTTTTAAGAGCAGGGGCATCGTTTATTCCATCTCCTGTCATTGCAACTATATTTCCTAAATCTTTTAAAGCCTCAACGATTATCATTTTTTGAGTAGGCTTTACTCTTGCATAAACTTGAATATCATCAGCAATAGAGAGATATTCTTCATAACTGAGCTTTTCTAATTCGCTACCTGTAATCACACGGCCATCTGTTAATATTCCAAGTTGTTTTGCTATTGCACTTGCTGTTCTTTCATGATCTCCAGTAATCATTTTTACTTTAATTCCAGCACTAATGCATTCACTAACTGCTTTTTTGGCGTTTTTCTTTGGCGGGTCAATTAATCCTAGTAATCCTGTAAAAATGAGATTTTCTTCAGGTGTTTCATCATTACTAATTTTGTATGCAAATCCAATTACTCTTAATGCTTCAGCACTCATTTCATTAATTTTTTTCAATATAGTTTCCTTTAATTCTTCGTTAAGTATTTCTATACTTCCATTGTTATCTATGTGTTTGCATTTATCTAAAATTATTTCAGGCGCACCTTTTGACAAAACAATTTCTTTTTCATGGTCTAATCTATGTATGGTGGTCATCATTTTACGATTGCTGTCAAGCGGAATTTCATCAATACGATCAAATGAATATTCATAATCCTGTGCAAATCTTAAAATAGCTCCATCAGTTTGATTTCCAATGACCTTATCATCATTGATTACAGCATTGTTACATAATTTTGAAATTAATAATGTTTTGTCCTTATTTAATAAATAACTCTCAACAACACTCATTTCATTATTAGTTAATGTCCCTGTTTTATCACTACAGATAATTGTACATGAACCTAACGTTTCAACAGACAATAATCTTTTGACAAGCGCATTTGATGATGCCATTTCAGACATTCCTAATGCAAGTGTCAATGTTAAAACTGCAGGAAGACCTTCTGGAATTGCGGCAACCGCTAGTGAAACGGCAGTCATAAATGTCTCTACAAGGCCAACTCCTTGAAGTAATTCTAAAATAAAAATAACTATACAAACTAAAATTGCAATTGCAGATAATATTTTTCCAAGTTTTCCAACTTTCACTGCAAGAGGGGTTTCTTCATCTTCTTCATGAACAATTTCAGCTATTTTTCCAATTTCGGTTTTCATTCCAATATTTTCAACTATTCCAATTCCATGACCTGAAATAATATTGGAGTCCATAAAAATAATATCTTTTTCCTCTTTTTTCACTGCTTCAGATTCTCCTGTGAGGAATGATTCATCACAGTTTATATCTTTACTTTCAATCAATATCAGATCCGCAGGTGATTTGCTTCCTTCTTCAAGAATTACAATATCTCCAATGGTCAATGATTTCGCATCAACTTCAAGCACTTCTTTATTTCTCTTAACAATGGCTTTTTTAACCATTAAATCTTTAAGACTGTCAACTGCTTTTCTTGATCTGTATTCCTGAATAAATCCCATGATTACATTTAAAAGTACAGCAAGTAAAATCACGCCCGCATCTATTAGATCTCCAATTGCAAAAGATGCAATGGATGCAATAATTAAAAGCGCTATTAAAATATCAACGAACTGGGATAAGAATAAAATTATTAATGGTGTTGGTTTTTTTTCATCAAGTTCGTTTAAACCATATTTCTTTTGTCTTTTAAGAACTTCGCTATCGCTTAATCCGTCAAATGTTGTATCATATTTTTTTAGAAGTTCTTTCATTAAATTACCTCAATATATAAAAACTAGCTTTTTTATAATTTTTTAATTTCATTTTAACTCTGCCAGTATTTAAATCTTCATTTGTTAAAGGTTTTATTATTAATTGTGAGTTTACCTTTTGAGCAAGATTAATTAAATGGGGCTGAAGTTCACTTGGAGGTCTGATTGAGTAAATGATATCAGCATCTTTGTATAATTCAAGATTTGGATTTGTAACATCATCTTTTATAACAGTTGAATCTTTTGGAAGGATATCTGTTTTAATAAGTGTAATATTTTCCTTTTTTGACAATATTTCTGATATTTTATCAAATTTTCCAACACCGATTTCTACAATTTTAACAGGCATATCTCCAACTTCACTTAAAATGTAATCTCTAAAATCTTGCCACATGTTTCATCCTCAGTAATTATTTAATATACCAAACTATTAAATATCTTGGTTTTTATAGTTAATGTTGTTATGATTATACGAAAATTTAATCCAAATGACTTAAAAAGAGTTTTTGAAATAGAAAACATGTCTTTTGACCAATCTTATGGGATAAAGATGTTTCAACAGTTATATGAAATGGGTATTGGTTTCTTAGTCGCTGAACAGGATGGTTATGTTATTGGTTATGTGATGTTTTGGATTAAATATGAATTTAATGGCCATATTATTTCAATTGCTGTTGATAAGGATTATAGGAATTTGGGAGCTGGAACTAAACTTCTTGTTAAAGCTATTTCAATTTTATCTCTGCTTAATATTGATACTATTTACTTGGAAGTAAATGAAAATAATAATGCGGCAATTGAATTCTATAAGAAATTCAATTTTCAAATAGACCGGGTTGTTCCGAAGTATTATACTAATGGTGATGGAGCTATTGTTATGTATCTGCCATTAAGGAAGAGTAAAGTTTCCAGCAATTAATTGTTGATAGTTGGTAATTGCATCTGTAGATATAATTCCAGTTGCATACAATGCGGCAATTAATACAATATAAAATGCAAATATTGCAAGCTGTATAATTCCGTGTTTTCTAACATTAGGATCTTTTCTTGTAACTAAGTAGATTGCAATTATTAATCCTACAAGACCTCCTAAAATTGAAAAGATATATCCTAATATTATAATCCATTTGTTCCATCCACTATTTTTTTGAGTTGAAGGCATTCCAACAATTTCTTTGTTTATCACTATTGGATTTACTTTTCCCTGTGTTTCATTAAATTGATTTTTTAAAACAAGCGGTGTACCACATTTAACGCAGAAATCTGCTTCATTAGGATTTTCATGTCCACATAATGGACATGCATTCTGTGTTGGGTCTATTTTTGTAAATTCCCATCCACATTTTATACAAAAACCATATTGATCATCACTTGTTGAACCACATTGCGGGCATCTTCTAAAAACCATACTATCACTTACATTAATAATTAAGTAATAATATGTTATAAAGTTTTTTAATTATTACCATAATTATATTAAACTTGTATTAGATATCTAAATCTGTTATGATTGAAAAAATAGAAATCACGCAAAGGTTTAATTTTAAACGTCTTAATCGCCATTATGAGTGTTTCACTATTGATTTTCTCAATAATTCAGCATATTACAAAATCTCAGAAAGAGTGAAGGGTGATAAATTTTTAAATGAAAGTAATCTTTGTGATGATTCTTGGATAGGAATCTTAAGTGACTTGCGTCATAACATGACAAGTGAAATTCATCATTTCAATTTTAAGCAAGCAGATAAATTTTTATTGGATTTTAATAATTTAAAGCTATTTAAAGACTTTAAGTCTGAAAAGTTTTCATATTTTGAAAAAATCGAATTAATTTATTCATGCAATATTATTGTTTATTCAACCGACAATTATGAGGAATATTCCTTTAAAAATAATTTTCCACCAAAATGGATTCGTTTTGGTGAAATTTTAAAAGAGCTATTCCATTTCGATGTTTTGCATTTAGATTTTCAAAAACGAATGGTTACTCCATTATTCTTTGACATATCTTCAAAGGGTGTTTATTGTGAAGGCGCACAATTGAAGCTTCAAAACATTGAATTTGGACATTATCAAACTTATCCTTATGATATTCCAAAACCAAGACTGATTATTGATTTTAATAAAAAAAGGATTGATGGTTATATTGATAAGGATTTGTCTTGTGAAGACGAAGCAACAATTATGAATTTACTTGAGAAATATCATCTTTATAATTGGATTTTTAAGGAGTATCATATGAAATCCGATACTCGAGATCC
>CAYFRZ010000002.1:0-11229 GCA_964345675.1 uncultured Methanobrevibacter sp. | reverse complement strand
ATCTTTATAATTGGATTTTTAAGGAGTATCATATGAAATCCGATACTCGAGATCCTGATGATTTGGAAGGCTATGACTGGTATTTGGAAATGGTTTTTGAAGGAGGAATTATTTGGCATATATTCGGATATAATGATTATCCTGATACATATGTTGGATTGGCTCGTGAAGTTGAAAAACTAACAGATATGGATCTTTTAGAAATCAATACAATTTCCGATGATGATTTAGTTTTGTTGGACAAGTTCTGCAAGATGGCTCTTATGTGATGCTAAATAATCATCTAATAGTTCAAATATCTCTTCTTTTGTGTTCATTTTAAATAATCTTGGTTTTATGTCCACAGTCCTATACATTCCTTTCATATAGTATGCGGTTTGTGTTCTCATTCGGGATATTGCTAATTTTTCAGGCTGTGTTTTTTCAAGTATATCGGCATGTCTTTTCGCCATATTTATTTTTTCTTCAACTGAAACTTTTTTAGGTTCTGTTCCTTCATCGAGGTACTCAACGCATTGTTTTATAAGCCATGGATTTCCCAGTGTTGCTCTTCCAATCATTATCGCATCACAGCCTGTTTCATCAAGCATTTTTTTAGCATCATAACATGATCTAATGTCTCCATTTCCAATAACTGGAATTGACACGCTATTTTTAACATCTTTAATTATCGACCAATCTGCAGGAACATCATATCTTTGATGTCTTGTACGTGGATGGACTGTAATTGCTGAAGCTCCAGCATCTTCGATTATTTGAGCCATTTCAACTGCATTAATGCTACTTTTATCCCAGCCGCTTCTAATTTTGACAGTAACTGGTATTGAAATACTGTCAACAACAGTTTCAACAATTTTTCCAGCTTTTTCAGGATTTTTTAAAAGTGCACTGCCCGCTTTTGATTTAATTGCTACTTTTTTAACGGGACATCCCATATTAATATCGATAATATCGGGTTTCATATTTTCATAAATATATTCTGAAGCAACTTTGAATGATTCAGTACCACAACCGAAGATTTGCTGTGAAATTGGTCTTTCTTTGTCTTCCATAAATAACATTTCTTGTGTTTTAAAATTATTATACATTATAGCTTTGTCTGAAACCATTTCAGTTTCAATTAAACCACAACCCATGGATTTAACTATGCTTCTAAATGCATGGTCACATATTCCTGCCATTGGGGCTAAAACTACTTGATTTGCTATTTTGACATTACCGATTTTCCATTTCATTACATTTTTATTTCTTTTAATTATTTTTATGTTTTTTGTTAAAATTTCAAAAAAAGAAGATGATTTATCTATTTTTTAATTAATTATTTATATATAAAAAAAGATAGTTAATACTATTATACTAATTTAATTTTTATAGGGATAACATGGCGGAAGTATCATCAAAAGAATTATATGAATTCAAAAAAACTTTAAAAGAACTATCTGGAAAAAGAGGTAGAGGTACAGAGCTTGTTTCCGTTTACATTCCACCTGATAAGCAATTGAGTGATGTTGGTAAGCATATGAGAGATGAACTCGGACAAAGTGCTAACATTAAGAGTAAACAAACAAGAAAAAATGTACAATCTGCAATTGAAGTGATTTTACAAAGTATACGTTTATATAAACAACCACCTAAAAATGGTTTAGTTTTATTTGTAGGAATGATTCCTAAAGGAGGTCCAGGTACTGAAAAAATGGAAAAATATGTTTTAGAACCACCTGAGCCGATTACAACTTATTGGTATAAATGTAACAATGAATTTTTCATTGAACCTTTAGAAGAAATCATTGAAGAGAGAGATACATATGGTCTTGCAGTAGTTGACAGAAAAGAAGCTACTATTGCTACTTTAAAAGGTAAAAAGGTTAATATTTTAACTCACTTAACTAGTGGTGTTCCAGGAAAACACAAAGCAGGGGGACAATCACAAAGAAGGTTTGATCGTGTAATTGACCTTGCAGCTCATGAATTTAAAAAACGTATTGGGGAACACATGAATGATGATTTTTTAGATCTTAAAGATGATTTAAAAGGGATTATTGTTGGTGGACCGGGTTTCACCAAAGAAGAATTCATCCAAGGAGATTATCTTCAATATGAACTTAAGGATAAAATAATAGCTACTGTTGATACATCATATACTGGAGAACCGGGTATTCGTGAAGTCATTGATAAATCTGCTGATATTTTAGATAACTTGGATGTAATGCATGAGAAAAAACAAGTTCAAAGATTTTTAAAAGAATTGACTAAAGATAAGGGTTTATGTTCCTATGGTGAAAATCAGGTTAGAAATAATTTGATTATGGGTGCTGTTGATACTTTACTTTTATCAGAAGACTTGTCTAGCATGCGTAAGACATTTGAATGTACTAATTGTGGAACTCAAATAGAAGTCACTGTTAAAACTCAAGCTGAAGCTGATAAATTTGATAAAAGATGTCCTAATTGTAATGATACTTTTAAAGAAGTGGCTTCAAAAGATTTGGCTGATGACTTTGTTGAAAAAGCAGAAGAAATGAACACAAATGTTGAATTCATTTCCACTGAAACTGAAGAAGGTATGCAACTTTTCAGAGCATTTGGTGGTATTGCTGCTGTTTTAAGATATTATGTGGAATATTAATTATAGTATTTTGGAGATTTATCTAAATTTTCTATAATATTATTTTTCTTTTTTTCTTTTTTTATTGTATAATAATCATTTAATCCTTCTTCTTGGCGAATTTTATTAATTAATTTGAAGAATAAATGCTTATTAATTTTATTTTCTTTATTGATTTCAGCATATAATGAATGCATTGTTCTATTTTTTGTAAGATAGCTGTTTTTCAAATCATTATATTGTGATTTTGTTAATTTTTCTACAGTCATTTTTTTTACCTTGTAATTTTGTCTACTAAAATTAAATTTTTAATTTACTTCGTAGATTATTTTGTAAATTATTACATATAAAGTGATATGCTTTTTTAATTTATATGTATTTTTGTTTAATATTTTTTTGATATATTTTTATTTGTTCGGAATTTTTCGTGTATTTGCTTTAAAATTTGGTAGTTTGATTTTTCCACTCTTCGGAATTTCTTGGTTGGCAACTATTTTCCGACTTTGTCCATTGTTTGATTATTTTAGTTAGACATTTTGGATTGTTATATTAAAAGTCATGTTAAATTAATTATTTTTTACTGATTATTTCTATACAATGTTTATAATAATTCTTAAATTTTATTAAATTTCTTTTAATATTTTAGTAAAAATTGAATAATATTTAAATATTAGAACATCCATATAACTAAATATATTGTTAAATATGCTGAAAAAATTTTAGCAAAAAAAATTTAATTTAATAATATCATAAAAAATAAATCTAAAATTTAATTTTGGAGGAATAATTTTGTCATACGTAGATGAAGTAATTGAAACTATTATTGAACAAAACCCTGGTGAACCAGAATTCCACCAAGCTTTACGCGAAGTGATGGAATCTATTAGGGTTGTAGTTGAGGAAAATGAAGAAGAATACAAAAAAAATGCACTTCTTGAAAGATTAGCAAATCCTGAAAGGCAAATCAAATTCCGTGTTCCTTGGGTAGATGACAATGGTCAAGTACAAGTAAACACAGGATATCGTGTACAATTTAACAGTGCAATTGGACCTTACAAAGGTGGATTACGTTTCCACCCATCTGTAAACATAGGTATTATTAAATTTTTAGGTTTCGAACAAATTTTCAAAAACTCATTAACTGGTCTTCCAATTGGTGGGGGAAAAGGCGGATCTAATTTTAATCCTAAAGGAAAATCCGATAGGGAAGTTATGGCATTTTGTCAAAGTTTCATGACTGAATTGGCAAGACATATTGGTGCTGACACTGATGTGCCGGCTGGAGATATTGGTGTAGGTGCTCGTGAAGTTGGTTTCTTATTCGGTCAATACAAAAGACTCACTAACTTATACGAAGGAGTATTAACTGGTAAAGGATTAACTTTCGGAGGATCACTTGCAAGAACTGAAGCTACTGGTTATGGATTATTATACTTCACTAACGCAATGTTAAAAGCAAATGATATTGATATCACTGGTAAAACCATCGCAGTATCTGGAGCTGGAAATGTAGCGATTTATGCTATTGAAAAAGCTCAAGAATTAGGCGGTAAACCTGTAACCTGTTCTGATTCAACTGGTTGGATCTATGATTCTGAAGGAATCGATGTGGAATTACTCAAAGAGATAAAAGAAGTAAGACGTGAAAGATTAACTGCATATGCAGAAGCAAGAGAAAGTGCAGAATATCACGAAGGTAAAGGTGTATGGACTGTTAAATGTGACATCGCATTACCATGCGCTACTCAAAACGAATTACTCTTAGATGATGCAAAAGCATTAGTGGAAAATGGTGTAATTGCAGTTGCTGAAGGAGCTAATATGCCAACCACTATTGAAGCTACCGAATACTTACAAGAAAATGGTGTATTATTCGCACCAGGTAAAGTATCTAACGCTGGTGGAGTTGCTACTTCTGCATTAGAAATGTCTCAAAACTCTCAAAGATTATCCTGGACCTTTGAAGAAGTTGATGCAAAACTCCAATCTATTATGGAAAACATCTTTGCAAATGCTGCAGATGCTGCTGAAGAATATGGTTTAGATAAAAACTATGTTGCAGGAGCAAACATTGCAGGATTTAAAAAAGTAGTTGAAGCTATGAATGCACAAGGAATTGTGTAAATTCATCCTACTTTTATAATGAAAGAGAGTTAATGTCATAAGATAATTTTTCAATCACTATGATTGGGAAATATTTCTTTTAACTCTCTTACATTATGCGTTTAAAATTATACTAATTTTTATAAACTTACATTATTGTAAGATTAATAAAACAAGTTCACTCAACAAAAGAAGAGTTCAATTTAGAATAATTAATTTTAGAACTCATATGGTTCATGATTTCAGATTAAACCATTGATTTAGTCTAAATACACACTTCAAATGCAATTTTTCAATAGGGTGTGCTTGTTATTGCTTTTATTAATACATTTCATGGTTTGATAATGTAAAAATGTATATGTTCCAAAGTATAAAACATATAATGTACTTGATATTTTGTGTTGAGGTATTTGAATGGTGTATACAATTAAGTATGATGAGGAAAATTATTCATTTGTAATAAGCAAACTTGAAAAAGAAAGTTGGTTTTCACAAGGTATTGTTCGTTATGATGTAGAACCATATGATGGTGTTTTAAAATCAATGTCAATTAATTTGGATGTATTGATTCCTGTTAATGATTTTGAAGATTATGCTCATACTTATTCCAATGTTTTTATTGAAGAATTAGATATTAGGACCAATAGTGACCTTATCGGTACTAGTTTTGGTGATAATTTCCCTAAATTGAAAGATATTGCATACCCTATTTTTGAAGAAGTTTATAAAACACAATCTAAGAAGAAATTGCACTTTTATTTTGAAAATGATGAAGGGCAAGTAAAATACATATATTTGGATGTTATTTATGATGGTGGTAACATTTTGATTGTTACTAATAATACCACCGATTCATTACTCAAATCTCACAGACAAAGTATATATTCAAATTCACAATACGATGATGTGTCTTATAATTATATTATGGACATGGCAGGTAATTATTTTTATGGTTCCAAGATTTATGAATTAATTGAAAGGGAACCTAGTCCTGATGATTTTAAAAAAGATATTATTTTTGAGCTAATTGTTTCTCGAGATAAGGAGTTATATAAATCGTTAGTCAGTGATGATGCTGTTAAAGGGGATAATAATGTTTATATTGTAACAGAAAATGGTAATGAAAAAAGTTTGATTGTAAGCTCAAACAAATTATACATTGACGGGGAACTGTCTCAGATTGCATTTACAATAACTGACATTAGTAAAATTATCGATAGAAAAGACAAATTGCTCATGAATAAATTATTAACTAAGTTGGATAATAAATTAAGCGTAGGTACATTAATTAAAAACACAAATGGAGAATTTATAATTAGTAATGCACTATATAATGTGTTACACCTTCCTAAAAAAGATATAATGAGTTTAACTAAGGACTATAAAAAATATATAGTTAATGCTGATGATGTACAAGTCATTGATGATTTTGTATTGGGTAAAATTTCCAATGTTGAAAGGGAAATTCAATATAAATCACCAAATCATGATAAAATCCAACATTTATTTATTTATCTGGAACGTCATGCTGAAGATGAAAACAATTTATTTTTCATGGGAATTAAAGATATTACCAAAGAAATTGAAACAAAAGAAGACTTGATGTCACAAAATGAAAAATTAAAAGTTTTATCTTGTGTTGTAGATGATATTCAGGAATCTACTTCTCTTGCTATTCATTATATGGATAGTGAAGGCAAATATCATTGGTCTAATGAATCTTATCAGATTATAGGGCGCAAACCACGTCCTGAAGATGATTACACTAATATTTTTAAAAATCTAATTTCACAAGAAAGACATGAAGATAATAAGAATATTATTAGTAATCTGAGAAATAATGAGTTTGATATGAGGGATTTTGAAATAAAAACAGAAGAGGGTAAAACTAAATATTTACGCGGTACTGCACGTAAAGTTTTCGATAAGGACGGTAATTTTCTTCGTCTTAGTATGACTGCAATGGACCGTACAAAAGAACATCTGCAAGAACAAAATATAGAAATTTTAAACAGTTTAATGTCCGATAGTAATTATGAACTTGGTGTTGGAGGATATGTTCATGAATTGGGCGGGGATTGTCTTAAAATTACAAAAGAAGCAGTCAACATCACAGAAATTGATACAAATATGGATCCATATGCTCAATTAGAGACTTTTTGTAAATGTTTCGTTGATTCTGAAGGATTTATTGAAGAAGTAAGAAAATTAATATTTGACGAAATCGATGAAATCGATGGAATATGGGATTATAAGTCACCAAAAACTGGTGAAATTAAAAAATTGCATGTAATCAATTATAAAAAGGTAATTGGTGGAAAAGTATATTCCATTGGTGGAATAAAAGACGTCACTAGTGAAATGGAAAAACAAGAGAAATTAGAACAATATAATAAAGAGATGGAAATTCTCATTCGTGAAAGTAACCATAGAATCAAGAACAATTTAAATTTACTTCACAGATTCATATCTCTTGAAAAACGTTTCAATGGAGATGATCCTAATGTTATTATTGAAAACACAATTGGGAGAATAGAATCATTGTCTTTGTTCCACGATAAACTCTATAAAACGGACAATCTTAAAGATATAAATGTGAGTGGATTCTTACAGTCTTTCATTGATGGTTTAACTGTATTGTATGGCAGCGAGTATAATTTCACTATGGACTGCGGTACTAATGAGGATGATTTTGAATTATCTGGTGATATAATTATTCCTGTGATGTTGATACTCAATGAACTCGTAATCAATTCAGTTAAATATGCCTATGATGATTATGGTATGGATTATAAAAAAATAGTAATCTGTTTGGGTGTATTTGATGATAAAATCAAGTTACATTATGGGGATAATGGTAAGGGATTGCCTAGTGGTTTTGATTCAAATAAAAGTACTGGTCTTGGATGGACAGTCATAAAATCCCTAACCGACCAACTGGATGGTGAATATGAAGTATTTAATGATGATGGAATGCATTGTATATTGTCATTCCCTATCTCATCAATTCATAAGGACTCCTAAACCACTGTCCTGTTTTCATTATCCATTTACAAAATCTTTCAGTGAATTCTCGCCAAAGTGGAAAATGTTCCAATCTTTCTTCTCAGCACCAATTGATAAATAAAAATCAATACTTGGCTTATTCCATGAAAGACATGTCCATTCGAATCTGCCATAGTTTCTATCAATCACTATTTTTCCAAGCTCTTTAAGCAATGCTTTGCCGTATCCTTTTCCGCGGTATTGTGGATCTACAAATAAATCTTCTAAATGCATATTCACATTTCCTATATATGTTGAAAAGCTTAAAAAATATAGGGCAAATCCAACTGGAGTTCCATCTTCAAGAGCAAATATCACTTCTGCTTGTTTTTCGTCAAATATCCATTTTTTTATGGATTCTTCAGTTGCAATTACTTCATCTAATCTTTTTTCATAATCTGCAAGTTTTTTAATGTAATCTAATATTAATCTAGAATCTTTTCTTTCAGCTATTTTAAATGTTAACTCAGACATATTGTTTCTCCTTGTTACTATTTTTGGGCAATAATTTATTTAATATTATTACCAATTAATAAAATGGGGTGTTGATATGGCTAATTTTAATTCAATAGAAGAAGCACGAGAATTTTTTTACAAAGATGAATTTGCGATAAATACTGGAGTTGTATTGGATGAATTAACCGAAGATAGTGCTGTTTGTTCTTTGCTATTAACAGATGGGCATAGGAATGCTTATGGTGGAGTGATGGGTGGTGTAATTTTCACATTAGCCGATTTTGCTTTTGCAGTTTTGTCTAATCAGATTCATCAATTAACTGTTGCTCAACAGGTAAGTATTAATTATTTATCCGCTCCAAAAGGAGATAGGTTAATAGCTGAAGCTACTTGCCGTAAAAGTGGTAGAACATCATCTATTATCATTGTAAATGTTTCAGATGATGTTGGCCGTGATGTTGCTCAGTTTGTAGGTACAGGATTTAAATTACAGAAATAGTAAATAAAGAGTTCAAGACTCTTTATGTTTATTTTTATTAAATTCTTTTAAAATGTGCTTGTTGAAATTTTCACAGATATCTTCGTAGGTGTTGTGAACTCCAATGGCTGTATTTGGCAGTATCTCATTATTTTCGCCAGTAAACCGTGTAAATGTTCTAAAAAGCTCTTTTTCATCAATGATTAATAATTTCATCATTGGCAAATCTGCAGAAATGATTTCTAAGTTATCTAATTTTGAGTTTTTGAATATGCTGATAATGTCTATTTTTCGGTTGTTTATATAGCAAAATGGATTAGCAAGGATTTTGATTTCAACATTTCTTGGAATTTCATTAAATGCTTTAACCATAGCTTTTCCTTCACCTTCAAGTAAAAATCCCATATTGATTGTAATTGCCTTTCGGGCTTTTTTGATAATGTTGACTTCTTTTTCAATTATATTTTTATTGGAATGAATCAACCATATTGGAGCTCGGATTTCTTCTAATTCATCATTGTATAAGTTTTCTAACTTTTTTTCAGTTGTTTCAAGTTCCTCAATTAGTTTATTCTTTTCTTCTTTAAATATTTTGTTTGGTGGAATTATTTTGTATTTTAATGGCTTTCCACCCTCAATTTCAATAAAACCTTTTTTCTCTAATTCCTTTAAAACATCATATATTCTTGAACGTGGTATTTTTGAAACTTCTGCAATCTCATCTGCTTGGCCGGTTTTTAGTTTATTTAATCCGATATATGATAGTGCTTCGTAACGATTTAATCCTAACTTTTTTAGAGAATTTATCATTTTTTCCATAGAATTTCCTTCTTATTCCTCATCTATTTTTTAAATTTCCTTATTATTTAATAAATAAATTTTGTCACTTTTTACATTTATTTAGTGACATTGAAAAAATAAAACCATTTACTTTATATTATAGAAAATTAATATGTATAAACTGGCTATAAACAAGTCGTGAAAGAAATGCCATTCGAAGTTGCCTGCCGCACTTCGAATTTTTTTTATAAAAAAGACATATTGTTGTTAATCACAACAGTTAATTTTAGTTTTTAACTAATCGATGTTCATCTAATTTAATTAATTTGCCAGTTAATTAAAACTATTTGGTATTTGATTTTTAATAGTATCCTTATTTAAAAAAGAGGAATAATTGATGCGGTTTTTAAATGGTTATTATTTGATTGATTAACCATATATCAATTAATTTAACTTTTATAATTTTTGAGTAATTTGGAAACTTCGTATTTGAATTCCCATTCTACAAATAATAAAATTTCTGTTTTTGTGTAATTGATTAAAACAGCATCAATGTTATTTTCACTTAACAGATTAGCTAATGAAAGTTCAGTAATTTCAGGAGCTGTGATACTAAACATTGCAGTGTCTTTATCACGTGAAATAGAACTTAAATTCTCATTCTTAATAACATGATCATGATATAACTCATAAGCTTTATTTGCATCTGCACTATCAATAAAAACAGTAATTGAGTTATGATGAGGATTCATCTTAAATAGATTGATTCCATTTTCTAAAAGAATATTTGAAAGTGTGGACACGATTCCAACCTTATTCAATAAGCTTTTTCCAACAATGGTTATTGATGCAACAGGGTTTTCATATAAATCAATTGGCTTATAATCTTTAGGACCTGTAATGTAAGTTCCTTTAACTGTCAAATCGCCTTTATTATAATTAATAATTTTAGCATCAATTTTCGGATGTTTATAATCAAGTGCATGAGGATGCAAAACTTGTGCACCATGGGTTGCAAGTGTTTTCATCTCATCAACAGTAATGCTTTCTAAAAGTTTCGCATCACTGATTTTTTGAGGGTCTGTTGACAATACTCCATCCACATCAGTAACAATGACTACTTCTGTAGCATTTAAACATTCACCAATTAAAAATGCAGTAATGTCACTTCCGCCCCGACCTAAAGTAGTCACCTGATCTCCGCATTTACCTAAAAAACCACAAACAACAGGAACAATACCTTGATCAAGTAAATCTTTAAGATTGTTAACTTTCTCTTTTGTTTTATCAAAATCAATTTTAGCTTCCATATAATTGGAATCAGTAATGATTGGCCATAATTCAGAATACGGATCGATGAATACGGATTTAATGCCTAATGATTCTAAAGTAGCAGAGAATAATCTAACACTAGTTCTCTCACCCATACCGACAATTTCGGCTTGCTGCTTTTCTGTGAGATTATATGTAATTGCATCGTCAGTAAGTTTTATCAAGTCATCAGTAGTTTTATTAACTGCAGATACTACAACAACGATTTGATTACCTTTATTATACTCTTTTGCTATTGACTCGGCGGCTTTTTTAATTCTTTTGCCGTTACCAACAGAAGTACCGCCAAACTTTGCTACTATTAAATCCATTAAAATTCACCTAATACAATAATATATGTATGATATTTTTATTAAAGTTTTAGATGAATTTTGAGAATCTTTCAAAAATTGGGCAATTTAAATATTGTCAAGCTTTTTTATTAAAAACT
>CAYFRZ010000001.1:0-45307 GCA_964345675.1 uncultured Methanobrevibacter sp. | reverse complement strand
AACAATAATTTTATCAAACTATATAAATAGAAAAAACAATACACTATAATTATTAGAACTAAAACTTAGAGGTTATGAAATTGGCAGTATGCTTACCTGATACCCAAGATGATGCTCCAAGTATACCTATAAAATTAACTAGAGTAGGTGTTACAGGAGTTAAGAAATTATTACAACTAGAAAGAACAAATAAGAGACCAATAATTTTATTACCTACATTTGATGCGTTTGTAGACTTACCAAATGATCAAAAAGGTGTCCATATGTCTAGAAACCCAGAAGCTATTAGTGAAGTACTTGAGAGTGTTGCTAAAGACCCTACTGTGGACATTGAATCATTATGTGCAAAAATTGTTGACAAAATGATGACTAAACATGAATATGCAAAACGTGTTGAAATTTCAATGATAACCGATTATATGTTCATGAAAGAATCACCAGTCACTAAAAACAAGACTCAAGAAATGAGCAAATTAATAGCAAAAGCTATTGGATTTAGAGATGAAAATGGTAACATTAAAATCAGAAAAAGTGTTGGTGCAGAAGTTATTGGAATGACTGTTTGTCCATGTGCACAGGAATCTGTAAGAGAATCTGATAAGAATAAATTATTAGAATTTTTAGATGAAGAAACTACACAAAAAGTTTTAGATACTGTTACTTTTGCTTCACATAACCAAAGAGGCATTGGAACATTATTGATTGAAGTTCCCGAAGATAAAAAAGTTAAAGCTGAAGATCTTATAGACATTATTGAAAGTTCAATGAGTTCTCCTGTTTGTGAATTGCTCAAAAGACCTGATGAAAATGCAACTGTTATGAATGCACACAGAAAACCTGTTTTTGTTGAAGATTGTGTTAGAAACATGATGGAAAAAATTGCTAATAAATACCATAAATTACCTGATAACACATTAATCACAGCACGTCAGGAAAATCAAGAAAGTATTCACAGACATAATGCATATGCTGAAAAAGTAACTACAATGGGCGAATTAAAAGCTGAATTAAATATCCAATAGGATTTGATTTAATGAAAAAAAGTTATGAAATTGCAGGACAAGTAATGGGGTTTTTTGAATCTTTTAAAGGTTCAAGACCTGCAATTGACAATGACAGAATACTCATTGTTAGAGGAAGATCTAGAAAAATGATCCCATTAGATGAATTTGACTCCAAACTTAGCGAAGTGGGTGAAGTTCTCGGAGGAACTGAATTAGATGCAAGTTCCGAAAAAATTGCTGAAATATTACAATCTGGAGATAAACACATTAAAGAAAGTGAAGGAATTACAAATATTATTGATGAAAACGGATTTTCAAGAATGAAAACAGAACTAGAATCAATGGGACTTGTAGTTGGATATAAAGTATTTGAACTTTCAGGTTTTGATGTAGTAATTGCCATATGGGAAGATAAAAACGAATTACCTCCATTATATGTAGAAGTAACCGTTTCAGAACATGAAGATTAAAATGCCATCTAAATTAAATAAAGAAGATATTCTCCGCATTTTAAAAGCTACTGATAGTGAAATAATCAAATATATGTCACAAACAGTTCAATATAGGGAGAATAATCTTATTACTTATTCTAAAAATGTATTCATACCATTAACTGAAATTTGCAGAAATGATTGTGGATACTGTAATTTTAAAAAAAATCCTGATGATTCCGGAGCAATAATTCTTAAAACAAAACAAGAAGTTTTAGAAAGTTTAAAAGAAGCTGAAAAATATGGTTGTAAAGAAGCACTTTTTACTTTTGGTGAAGATGCAGATGAAGAAGAAGTTGTTCAACTAAAATTAAAAGAATATGGCTATGAAAAAATGATTGATTATATCATAGATATATGCCAAATGACTTTAGATGAAACAACTTTATTGCCTCATACAAATGGTGGAAACTTTAGTTTTGATGATTTAAAAAGATTAAAAGAAGTTAATGCATCCTTAGGATTAATGCTTGAAAACTCATCCAATAGATTAATGCAATTACCTGCGCATAATAAAAGTCCTGGTAAAAATCCAGAATTAAGACTTGAAACTATATCAAATGCAGGAAAGCTTAAAATTCCATACACCACTGGAATATTAATAGGAATTGGTGAAACAAAAGAAGAAGTTGCAGAATCATTGATTGCAATTAGAGAGCTATATGATAACTATGAACATATCCAAGAAGTAATTATTCAAAATTTCACACCAATACCAGGTATTGAAATGGAGAATTGGACAGAACCAAGCTTTTTAGATATGATTAGAACTGTAATTGCAGGAACTCTATTATTTGGAGATACTGATGTTAGTATTCAAGTTCCTCCTAATTTAAACAATGAAACAGCACAAATATTTTTATTGTGTGGTGCTGATGACTGGGGTGGTGTTTCACCAATAAGCCCTGATTATGTGAATATAACTTCCCCATGGCCTGAAATTTATGAACTTGAAAAATTAACCGTTGATGCTGGTTTTAAATTAGCTGAAAGATTATGTATTTATGAAAAATACATTAATGATGAATGGTTAAACGATAATTTATTAGAAAAAATATCTAATTTATCCTAACATCAATAACAACATGATCCACCCCTGGAGCATATTTTTTTATTTTATTTATTTTTAACAGCTCAACATCCCTATTTCTAGCTTGAGCCTCAATCCTTTCTATTGGTCGAGTATTGATTAATTTTTCAGGAACCGTTTCATGATAATGAAGAATACCACCTTTATTCAGACTATCAATAGCTATTTTTAAATAATGATGTGTTGTTTTTACATAACCCATCAAAATCCTATCTGCCTTAAATTTAGGAGTTTCATTCATACAATCTCCTAAAATTGGAGTTACATTAGTTAATTTATTTAATTTAATATTTTCGCATAAAAAATTATAAGAATTAGGATTTATTTCAATTGCAATAATTTCTTTTGCATTTGAATGAACACCAATAGGAATGGAAAAATAACCAATGCCTGCAAACATGTCAATTATTGTTTCATTATCTTCAACTAGTTTAGCAATCCTTAATCTTTCATTATTATTACCTTTAGACCACATTATTTTACCCAAGTCTAATTTAAATAAACAGCCATTTTCTTTATGTATCGTTTCAGTTTCATACCCATAAAGAACTTTATAAATGGGCTCCCTTTTTGTTCCTTGAATGTGGTCGATTTTCATTATAGTTTTCACATTATGTTTCTTAGATAATTCCTCAAAATTATTATCATAGCATTTATTATCTAAAATTAAAATATCGCCAATTTTTTTATATTTCATTTTAGTCACCATTAGAAAGAAAAGTTTATATATTCTAATTTAATAATATAGTATTGTTAGTTTATACTAATTATTGATTCTGATTTTAAATAAAATTAATACTAATATGTTAATTTATTTTGTTATATTAACCTATGAGTAGTTGAAATAAGATATTTTAAATACTTATATGAGGTGTATTTAAATGAAAGATAAAATAGTAGAAGGTACAACAACCGTCGGAATTACATGTAAAGATGGAATTGTATTCGCAACTGAAAGAAGAGCAACTATGGGAAATTTAGTAGCTCACAAAGTAGCAGAAAAAATATTTAAAATTGATGATCACATTGCAACAACCATTGCAGGTTCTGTTGGAGATGCACAAAGTTTAATGAAAGTAATTGGAGCTGAAGTTTCATTATACCAAATGAGAAACAATGATGAAATTAGCGTTAAAGCTGCAGCATCATTAACTGCAAACATTTTACGTTCCGGACCAATGTATGTTCAAATATTACTTGGAGGTATGGACGTGGATGGACCATCCATTTATTCATTAGACCCTGCTGGTGGTATGATTAAAGATAATTACATTTCAACCGGATCAGGATCCATCGTGGCATACGGTGTTCTTGAAGACAGATTTAGAGATGATTTATCAGTTGAAGAAGGACTTGAATTAGCTATAAGAGCTATCAGAGCTGCTGCTGAACGTGACACATATTCAGGAAATGGATTTTTAGTCGCTAAAGTAGATAAAGACGGCTTTGAAATGTTAGATAATGAAAAAGTAAAAGAGATTTTGGATAAAATATAAGCAAAACTAATTTTTCATAACTAACTATTTTTTTATATAAATGTGTATATAGTTTATGAAATTTAACTAATTATGGCTTAAAGCTTTTCATAAACTATTCTAATACACTAACTTTTTTTAAAGGGATTATATGGCTTCAGATATTTTAGAAGATATTAAAAAAGAGATTTTGCAAAAACTACCTAATGAAATTCAGGTTTCCAAAGTAGAATTTGAAGGACCCGAAGTAGTAGTTTATACCAAAAATCCAGAAATTATAACAGAAAATGGTGACTTAATAAGGTCACTTGCAAAAGAACTTAGAAAAAGAATAATTATCAGATCAGATAAAAGTGCATTACTTGATAATGAATCAACAATAAATAAAATTCATGAAATTGTTCCTGATGGAGCGGAAATTACTGATATTTATTTTGATACTGTAACTGGAGAAGTAGTAATTACTGCTAAAAAACCAGGTCTCGTTATTGGAAAATATGGTGTTACTTCTAGAAATATTGTTAAAAA
The DNA here is from genome assembly GCA_964345675.1 of uncultured Methanobrevibacter sp. Taxonomy (GTDB): domain Archaea; phylum Methanobacteriota; class Methanobacteria; order Methanobacteriales; family Methanobacteriaceae; genus Methanocatella. Next base: position 40,719 of record CAYFRZ010000001.1, on the reverse strand, counting down.
TACCGGATGGGCTCCTAAAATCTTAAGAACCCCACCAATAAGTTCAGACATTATTGGAAAAATTAGAACTATTCAAAAAAATAGTAGTAAAGATAGGAAAAAATTATTACAACGTCTTGGGCGCCAAATTCACCAAGGAAGTAAGTATCCAAATGACTGGGCAAGAGTTACTTCAATGGGAGGATTTAAAGAAGTTGGACGCTCATCCATGCTTTTACAAACACCAAATAGTCGTGTTTTATTAGATTGTGGAGTTAACGTTGCTGCATCAGATAATAAAAATGCATTTCCATATTTGAATGCTCCAGAATTTTCAATTGAAGAATTAGATGCAGTTATTATATCTCACGCTCATTTAGATCATTGCGGGTTTGTACCTTATTTATTCCATTATGGATATGAAGGGCCAGTATATTGTACAACTCCAACTAGAGACTTAACTACTCTTTTGCAGTTTGACCATCTAGATATTGCTCACAGAGAAGGTAATCCTTTACCATTTACATCAAAAAATGTAAAGCAAGCAATTAAAAACACAATTACATTAGATTACAGCGAAGTAACTGACATCTCCCCAGACATAAGACTAACACTACATAATGCAGGACATATTTTAGGCTCAGCAATTTCACATATGCACATTGGAGACGGAGCTCACAACCTAGTATATACTGGAGACTTTAAATATGAGCCATCTAGATTATTAGAACCTGCAACCATTCGTTTCCCACGTGCTGAAACAGTAATTATGGAAAGTACTTATGGTGGAAAAGAAGATGTTCAACCTTCAAGAAATAATGCTGAAAAAGAAATGATGAAAACCATCTACAAAACCCTTAAACGTGGCGGAAAAGTATTAGTTCCAGTATTTGCTGTAGGAAGAGCACAAGAACTTATGGTAGTTTTAGAAGAATACATGAGACATGGATTAATCGAAGAAGTGCCAATTTATATTGATGGAATGATTTGGGAAGCAACTGCAATTCATACTGCAAGACCAGAATACTTAAGTAAAGACTTAAGAGATCAAATTTTCCACATGGGCAGGAATCCATTTGTTTCTGAAATGTTTAATAAAGTTCAAAACCACAATCAAAGAAAAGAAATTGTTGAAAGTCAAGACCCGGCAATTATTTTATCCACTTCAGGTATGTTAACTGGAGGTAATTCAGTAGAATACTTCAAATGGTTATGTGAAGATGAAAGAAACACATTAATCTTTGTAGGGTACCAATCTGAAGGTTCAATGGGTAGAAGAGTTCAAAAAGGTTGGAAAGAAATTCCACTTGAAGATGACGATGGGAAAACTAGAATATTCAATGTTGGAATGGAAATCAAAACAATTAATGGATTCAGTGGTCACTCTAATAGAAGACAATTAATGGAATATGTTAAAAGGCTTAATCCAAGACCTGAAAAGGTCATTACTTGTCATGGAGACCCATATAAAACTGTGGACCTTGCATCATCAATACATAGAAGTTACAAAATTGAGACAAAAACTCCAATTAACTTAGATTGTGTAAGAATTCATTAATAATAAATAAATACTAATTAGAACAAATACTATTATGATGAATGTTGTATAATTACAACATTTTATTTATTTTTAAAACAATAGGTGTTAAAATGGTTACATATTCAGAATCAGGTGTTGACATTGACTTAGAAGCTGTTACTGTTTCAAAATTAGCTGATAAACTCAAATCAACATTAGAATGCAGAGATATTATTACAGACAGTGGTCATTATGCAGCTTTAGTGAAATTAGGAGATAAAGCAATTGCAATGAGTACTGACGGTGTTGGAAGTAAAATTTTAATTGCAGAAATGATGAGCAAATACGATACAGTAGGTATTGATTGTATTGCAATGGTTGTAAATGACATTTTATGTGTTGGAGCAGAACCAATAGCTTTAGTGGATTATCTTGCTGTTGAAAAACCAGATCCTGAAAGAGCATCAGAAATTGCTGAAGGTCTTGTAAAAGGAGCTGAAGAATCAAATATTGCAATTATTGGAGGAGAAACAGCATCCCTTCCAGGAATCATTAAAGATTTCGATTTAGCAGGAACAGGTATTGGATTTGTAGACATTGATAAAATCATCACTGGTGAAAATATCCAACCAGGAAATGTTTTAATTGGTATTAATAGTAATGGTATTCATTCTAATGGATACAGTTTAGCCAGAAATGCAATTTTTGATAAAGGTGGATTTTCTGTTGATGACAAAATGCCTAATGGTAAAACAACCATTGGTGAAGAACTAATTAGACCAACTGAATTATATGTAAAACCTATTGTTGCACTATTCAAAAAAGACTACAATATTAATGGTCTTGCTCATATTACTGGTGGCGGTTTCACAAACCTCAGACGTTTAAAAAATGGTGTAGGATATGATATTAACGACCTTCCAGAAGTTCCAGATATATTCAAACTTATTTACGAACAAGGAGTAGACATCAAAGAAATGTACAAAGTTTTCAATATGGGTGTCGGTTTTGTTGTTATCTGTAATGAAGAAGAATCAGATAAAATTATGAGCACATTAGACGAATATTGTAACTGCCAAATCATTGGTAAAGTAACTGACGATGAAAAAATCACAGTTACAACTTTTGAAGGCAGCAAAATTGAATACTAATATTAAATTAATTGTGAGTGATATTAAATGAAAATAATGAAAGATAACGAAATAGCTCTTGTAAAAGAAATATTAAAGGAATTAGGAGCTAGTAAAGAAGATCAAGAATTAGTAGCAGAAGCTACTATTGACGCAGATTTAAAAGGATTTACATCACATGGACTCGGTAGATTCCCACAATATCTCATTAGTATTAAAGCAGGGACAATTAACTTAGATGAAAATATTACAATCGAAAAAGAAACACCTGCAATGGCATTAATTAACGGTAACAGTGGATTTGGACAAGCAGTATCATACAAAGCAATGCAAATTGCAATTAAAAAAGCAAAAGAAGTAGGTATTGCATGTGTTGGTGTTCATAATTCAAATCATTTTGGAGTTACTGGATTTTACAGTGACTTAGCTTTAAGAGAAAACTGTATTGGACTTGTAATTGCAAATACTGATCCAGCTATAGCACCTATTGGAGGTAAAACACCATTAATAGGAACCAATCCTATTGCCTTAGGTATCCCATCTGACAGTTACATTACTGTAGATATGGCAACATCTGTTACTGCACGTGGAAAAATAATTGAATCAAAAAGAAAAGGTTTAGATTTACCAGATGGATGGGCATTAGATGCAGATGGAAATCCAACTAATGACCCAGAAAAAGCATTAAACGGATCAATTTTACCATTTGGTGGATTTAAAGGATATGCATTATCATTATTAATTGAAGTATTGACTGGACCATTAGTACAGGCAGGATATGGTCATGGAGTAACTGGTACTGCTTCCCCTAATAAAAATTGCACAAAAGGAGATTTATATGTAGTAATAGATCCTTCTAAATTTGGTGATTTTGAGGAATTTAAAGCAAATACCGAAGACTTCCTATCACAAGTAAGATCCACTGGTGAAAATATTCCTATACCAGGGGACTTAGAAGTTAAAAGAGTCAGAGAAGCTGAAGTTAATGGTGTGCCTATTGATGAAAAATTATATGAACAATTAAAAAGAATCTGTGATGATTTGAATATCGACTTAGATTCTTATCTCGAAGAATGATTTTATTCTTCATTATTTTTTTTATAAAATTATCGATGATAAATTTTTACATTTCGATTGATTGAGATTAAAATAAATTTTAATTTAAAATATTTAAAATAAAAATGATTATATAACAATAATGTACAAATATATAAATGCATATGAAACCAATATTATAAGTATTAAAAATCATGAACTAATTTTAAAAAAATGATTCTTATTAAAGGAGGAGAATAAAGTTATGAAACTTAAAAACTCTTATATCTTATCAATAGCCATGATATTGCTATTAGTAAGTGTAGGATCTGTTTGTGCCAGCGACATATCTTCAGTTGATGATGTTGTCCAAGTAAATGATGGATCCGATGTTGTTATGGAAACTGAACCATCCACACCCATAACAGAAAAAGTAAATACAACTGTTGTTGCTGAAAATACTAAAATAAAAGATACAGAACAACAAAAAATCGATGTAACTGTTAATGATAATGAGTCTAAAGCAATTACTGGAATTACATCCAATAATCTAACAGTAAAAGAAGGAAATAAAACTTTAAACTTTAATTATGAAAATTCAAAGATAACAATTAGTGATAAATTAAGTTTAGGAAATCATACTCTAATTATTTTATATAAAGGCAATGAAAATTACGCCAATTCCTCAAAAAATATCATATTGTCCATTTTTGGTAATTACACAATTCAGGCCCCTAACTCTACAAATGTTAACAGTACAAAAATTGTTGAAATTCCAATTAATATTACAAATCATGTTGATTCAAAAGATATATCAAAAGAAGACATTATTGTTAATTTAACTTATAAAGATGGAAATAAAACAAATACAATTAGCATAGATGATTTTACATTAAAAAATAATAAAATAAAATTCAACTATACATTAGCACGTAATATTACTACTTCGACTATTTCCATTGTTTATAAACCTAATGAAACAGTTAAGCCAATAAATATTACCTTAAAAAGAATTTATAATGTTAAAGTTGAAGTAATCAATGGTAAAAATCAGTACAAAAACGGTAATTTCATATTTAAATTAGTTGATCTTGACAATGCAACTGAAAATTTAACTGGATTTAAATTAACATTAACCATAGGCACCAATATTAAAAATTTAATCACTGGAACTGTAAATGAAAATGGTAGCGTAATAATTAAAACTACCAATATATATGGATATGACTTTAGCAACAATACAATTACAATAAAATATCTAAATGTAGGAAATAACACTGTTGAATTAAGTAGTGACGATTTAGAATTAACAACAAATAAAGTTAATTTAACTATTGAACAAGCACAAATCAACATAAAACTTGATAATTACAAAGAATATTATAATAGTGACAAAAATGTAACAATTACTGTTACAAATGCTAATAATGGAGAACCAGTACCTGGAATTATTCTTCATTTAAATATGCCTCAAACCTCAGGAAAAGATTATTATATCCAAACTGATGCAAATGGACAAGGAAAAATATCAGTTAAACAATTAATTAGTGGAACATACGATATAACTGTAAGTAACAATGATACCAAAAACATGGCATACAAAAATGTTAGTGGAAAAATTATTATTACAAAAAGACCTGTCACATTAAAAGTTACATCCACTTTAACTATTAGTTATAATACTGGAAATACTGCAACTATCAAGATTACTGATAAAACTGGTAAAGGAATATCCGGTGCATATGTACTGGTCCAATTATACACTGGTTCAAAATCAGCAAATTACCTTTTCCAAACTGATAAAAATGGAAATATTAAATTTAAAGCACCATTATCAGTAGGGAAACATAAAATGGTTGTGAGTATTGCAGATAGTAGATACAGTGCAAGTAAAGTTACCAAATACATTTCTGTTAAAAAAGCTACTGCAAAAATTATTGCACCAAAAGTAACAGCGTACTATAAACAAGGAAAATACTTTACTATAAAATTAGTTAATACTAAAAAAAGTAACGCTCCTATTTATGCTGCAAAACTTAATGTCAGAGTTTACATTTCAACTTATAAATATTACAACTACTACGGACAAACCGGAGCAGACGGTAAATTAAAATTATTAATAGATTTAAATCCGAAAACATACAAAGTTGAAGTTAGAAGTGCTGATTCAAAGAATTTCACTGCTTCTAAAGTCATGTCAAAAATTGTAGTTGTAAAAGCTCCAACTAAATTGTATCCTGCAAAATTAACCGCTAAAAAAGGAACAAACGCTTACTTTAAAGTCACTGTGAAAAATACAAAAACAACAAAAGTTATTCCAGGAGTTAAAGTAAAAATTAAAGTTTATACAGGTAAAACTTATAAAACTTACACTGTAAAAACTAATTCAAAAGGAATTGCACAACTTAATGTAAAATCATTGAAAGTTGGAACACACAAAGCAATCGTAAGCTCTGCAAATAAATATTGTGTTGCTAAATCTGCTACTAATTACATAAAAATAACTAAATAAGAGAATTAATTTCTCTTACTTTTTTCTTTTTTATATTTCGCATAAAAACCATCAGTATCCGCATATATTGCGTAAAAACCATATTCTTCTGCTTTTTTTATTGATGATTTAATATACTGTCTTCCCCAAGAAGTAATGGCTTTTGCACATTCAAATGAATACCACCTAAATCTTGGAAATCCATAAATACCATACATAGTATTTGCCAATCTTTTAATAGCTTGTTGTTGTACATCTAATGCTTTTCTCTCAGCATCATCGTCAGAGGACTTCATTTCACGTTTAATTCTAAAGCGTTCTTGTAGAATCTTATCAATAACTGATGGAATAAAACCTTGAGGTTCCTTTTTAAATTTAAGACCATGTTCAGGAGATATGTTATATTCATCTTCATTATCAACATCACCCAAAAACATTACATCAGGAGATATATTCTTTGATATAATAATACTTGGATATAGGCTTCTGAAATCGAATTGAACAAGGTTTTCATGTAATCCTTTCTCAGGTTCCCTTACATAGCCCCCTTCATTATCTTCAGCACTAGCCCTATTTGCAAAATTAGCTCCTTGTTTATTAGGAACTACTTCATTATCAAAATAAGCTTGTTTTACTAAAAACCATTCAGCTTGTTGACCGGTAGCCATCCTAGAAACATCAAATAAAGGTTGACCAACAATACGAGTAAGTTCCAAATTAAGGGGTAAAGTTTGTTCTGCGATTTTTAATGTTGATATTACATCATCAAGAGAATAATCAAATAAATTATCTAATTCATCACCACCATTATCCCAAAATTCCCAAATTCTATCTCCAGGAACATCTATTTTCTCCTCACCAAACAGTTCATAATAAACTCTCTCAAGAGTATATCTCTCAAGAGTCATGTATCTTCTCATAACTAAGTATAAATCAACATGAATCAAACCTTTAAAAGAAGCTGCATTAGCATATCCTCGCCTAATAAATTTAATATCTGAACCATCCATCCCAATATCCAAATCAATACCCAATATTTTAGCTCTGTCTTTAAGATATGGGAAATCAAAGTTGTCTGAGTTATACCCTACAATTATGTCAATGTTATTTTCATTAATGATTTTAACAAATTCTTCAATCATTTCTTTTTCAGATCCCATCTGATTTACAAAATTATTTTTAGAATCGGAATTTGTTTTAGTTGAAATAACTTGATTAATTCCAAAATTACTTGAAACTCCAATCATGATAATTTCATCTTCTTCAGAGTTAGGCATTCCATGAGGATTTCTAACTTCTAAATCAAAACTCAAAATACGAAAATTACGAGGATACTCAGAAGAACGTTTTAGTCTTTCTGTAAGTTTAATAATTTCAATGTCTTGTTTGTTTGAATCTAAATCCAAAAAGGAATCAATCCTATCCCCAATTGCAGCTACTTCAGTCATTGGAATAACATCCCTGTCCATTAAATATCTTCTATAAAATGGAATATCAAATTCCCTAATTTGAATTACACTTTCCAAATCTCTTAGTGCATCTCTGTTTTTTGCAAGTTCCTGAGGATGATTAAATGTAACTTTAAGAAATTCCTTTTCAATCTGAAAATCTTTTTTAGTCACTTTTTCAATGCGGACAACATCCAAATTATCTTGAATTTCACCAATGCATTTATCTGAATCATCAGACATGACATATAGATATGGTTCAAATGTATCATCAATCAATATAACATTTTTATCACCATCTTTTGAAAATAATCTAATAACTGATTTATTTTCATAAGTAACATAATCAATATCTAAAATTACAACATTTCTCTGCATTTATTCATCTCCAATAAGGTATTCATTCCTATAACTATCTAAAACTGCATAGGTTATTCCAAAAATTAAAGGTCCGACAATAAAACCGACAATTCCATATACCAAAGGACCAGTTAAGAACCCTACAAGCAAAATTAAAGGATGAATATCTGCATAATGACTTGAAAGAGCTGGTCTAATATACATATCAATAGTGCTTAAGAAAAATCCAAATAATAAAACTATTACAGCTCTTGGATAATTTCCACTTAGAACATCAATGAAAAATAAAGTCCAATAAATTGGCCATGGCCCAAATATTGGAATTAATTGTAAAATACCAGTTAAAACACCTAAAAAAATTCCAAATGGATAACCCAAAATATAATAACCGATACATCCAAAAATTCCAATGATTACTGCAGTTAAAAATTGACCATAAAATATACTTTTTAGTACATCTTTCACATCATCAACAGTTTTATCAAAAAATTCAACTGAATCATCTGGGATAAAACTTTTAATGAAATTCAAACAATTATCACCATCCCTAACGAAATAAAACACAGAACAAACTAGTATAAATAAATCCAAAGTAATATTAGCCAATTTACTTAAAAAACTAACACCATAATTCATAATATAACTTGCAATTGTTTCAAATGATGAAGTAATTGATTGAGAAATATAATTTGAATCAACATTAATATGCAAATAATCTGTTAGTTGTAAAATTGAGTCAATAATATCATCATTAGCACTAGATGCCAACATTGTTGATGCAACCGAAGAAAGTTCATATGAAATATATCCTACAAGAACAATCAACGGTATTAACACAATAAACATTGCACCCAATATAGAAATAGAAGAATATTTTAATTTTGATTGAATTTTGAAAGCTAATGGTTTAACTAAATATGCTAAAATTGCTCCCAAAACAATCATTTTCAAAGTTGGGAATATGAATATTAGTGAAATGATTAATAAAAAACAAATTAAAAATATTGGAAAGGTAAAATACTCCTTAATATTAATTCCCACGTTATCAACCTTTAATTAGTATTTGACGCCAGAAGCATCCCTTCGGTATTTTCCAAATTCAGTGATTTGGTTTATTTTATCATTTTCAAAAACAGGACCTTCAACACAGATTCTCCAACCTTCACCATCAACACAACATTGACCACATAATCCAAGAGCACATTTCATGTATCTTTCAAGAGAATATTGTGCAGATATCCCTGCTTCTTCAAGAATATCAAAGATCCCCTTCATCATTATCTCAGGTCCACATACAAATGCATAATCATAAGTTGAACTTTTAATTAATTCACTAGTGCAATCAGTTGCGAATCCTTTAAATCCAAAGCTTCCATCATCAGTACAATGATGAACAGTAGCACCTAATTTTTCAAGCGCATCCGCATATAATAATTCATCTTTAGTAACTGCTGCAACAACGATATCAACTTTATTTCCTTTTTTAATTAAATCAGAAGCAATTGCATTAATAGGAGCCATTCCAACTCCTCCCCCTATTGCTAAGATTTTTTTAGATTCAAATGAGTTGTTAAATCCATTACCATAACTCCCCCTTACACCAATTTGGTCACCAATTTTTAAATCATGTAATTGAGAAGTAAATTCTCCAATATTTTTAACAGTAACCGCCAATTCATCATCATTAATTTGAGCAATTGACATTGGTTTTTCATTTTTGAAATTCCAAATCATCAAAAATTCACCAGGATTTGGTTTTCCCAATGTTTCCATATCCCAAGCAAATTTAAAAGTTTTAATTGTAGGAGTTTCATCAATAATTTCAGTTATTTCAACAATTTTTGGTTCATTAATCATAATTACAACTCCCTATGTGCAAGTCCAACCATCTCTTCAATTGAAGAAAATCCTTTTTGAGCCATGAACTTATCCAAACCTTCATTAATCTTACTAAATACGTCCACACCTTCATCCATTATAGCAGTGCCAATTTGAACTGCTTTTGCACCAGCATAAATAAATTCCACAACATCTTCCCAATTATAAATTCCACCAACACCAATCAATGGAATATCAACCACTTCATAAACTGAATACACATTACTAATAGCAATTGGTTTAATTGGACGTCCACTCATACCTCCAAATTTATTAGATAAAACTGGGCGAGCAACATCAATATTGATTTTCATACCGGGACCCAACGTATTAATTAAAGATAAACAGTCAGCACCTGCATCTTCACAAACCTTTGCAATTTCAGTAATATCAGTTACATTAGGTGTTAATTTAGCAATAATGGGCACATCAGAAGCATCTTTTGCTGCTGAAACAATTGTGTGACTTAAATTACAATCCTGACCAATAGAAGCACCATAGCCATCCATTGCATGAGGGCAAGAAATATTTAATTCAATCATATCAACAAATTCTTGAATCTCAGTAACTAATGATGAAAATTCACTAGGAGTTGCCCCATAAATTGAAGCGATAACCACATTGTTTTCTCTTTCAATTTTTTTCAATTCTTCTTTAAAATTAGCAACACCAGGATTTGAAAGACCAATTGCATTAATAATACCACCATCAACTGCAACAGTCGTAGGATTAACATATCCAGAATGAGGATTTAAAGAAAATGATTTTGAAACAACACCACCAGCACCTGACTTTAAAATCCAATTCATTGATGAAGCATTACTTCCCATGATTCCTGCAGCCAACATCAAAGGATTTCTAAATTCAACTCCACAAATATTAGTATTTAACATAATATCAACTTTGTAATTAATTATTTAATTAGTTTTTGTTAATTTATCAATTATTTCCTGATATTTTTCATTTTGTAATTTTAAACTAATTATATTAGTTTTATTGGATTTGATTATTTCTTCTTTGGATTTGAGCAAATTTGAAATTTGTTCATCTTGTTTTTCAATAATGGAATCTTTTTGTTTTAATAAAACTTCATATGTTTTAGAGATTTTTCTAAGTTGAATCTCAAGATTTTCAGTGTTATTATTTAATTGAATCTTATAATCATCAATTAAAGACCTAAGATATTTAACTTGATCTTGTTTATCCTCAATAATATCTTCTTTTTCTTTAATTTTATCAGACAAATCATCTAATTCATTCATTGTAGCTTTATCATAATCAATTTTAGTATCAAGTTTATCTTCCAAATTCTTCTTTTCATATTTTAATTTTGTCGCATATAATTTTAGTTTATTAATTTCCTCTTTTTTCTCCTCCAACTCAATATTAAGTTCATCAATTTCAGCATTTTTAAGTTCCAATTCATATTTTAAATCTTTATAATTTACATCCGACATAATCCCAAATCCAAAAGATAACAATAATATAATAATTTTATTGTTTTTAAAACAAATTAAATCTTCGTATAACATGAAAATACTTATTATACATGAAAAAAATATTTAACTTCATGGAATGTTATATAACTTACTCAGTTAAAGGGTTTTTAGCGTTTAATAGTAAAAATGAGTTAATATCCGAAAAATTATTCCCAGAAGATAAAATAATGGATAGATTAGCTAAAATTGATGATAAAAAAATAGTTAAAGAAGAATTAGAAATAATTGAAGAAGTTTCAATTGATTATGATGAAATCATCATTGAAACAAACAAAAGACGTTCAGATTATAATAATGAGAAAATAATTGTAAAAACACCAAATCAAGGTGGAAATTATTTAAGAAACAATTATGAGAAATTTGGACTTAATTCAGAAGAAATAACTTCAATTTATAGAAATTTAGCAATTTATAAAATCAAAAAAGAATCATCTTCAGAAGACAAACATTTAATTCAAGCAATTAACTCTATTGATGAAATTGATGAAAGCATTTCTAAATTAATTGAAAGAATCAGAGAATGGTATGCTCTTTATTTCCCTGAAATGGATGTCATTCACAATAATGAGACATACATAAAATTAATATCACAAAACAAAACAAAAGAAAAAATTATTGAAGCAAAACCTGATGCATTTCCAAGTGATATTGTTGATTTTGAAGAGGACATTAATCCTTTAGATCTAGACATTATGAATAATTATGCCAATTCCATTTATGAACTCCAAAAATCCCGAAAAAACCTGGAAGAGTATGTTGATAAAAAAATGGAATTAATTGCACCTAATTTAAAACTATTAGTTGGATCTTCCCTTGGTGCAAAATTAATTTCCCATGCAGGAGGCATTAAAAGACTTGCAGTCTATCCTTCAAGCACAGTTCAAATAATGGGTGCTGAAAAAGCATTATTTAGACATTTAAAAAGTGGAGATAGGCCACCAAAATATGGATTAATTTACCAACATCCCCAAATAAGAGGTGCAAAATGGTGGAATCGGGGAAAAATCGCAAGAATGCTTGCAGGAATGATCTCACTAGCCGTTAGAAGAGATGTATTTACTAAAAATTTCGATGAAAATATTGCAGATGAATTTACCACAAAAACTGAAGAAATAGAAAAAAATAATCCATTTCCAACAAAAACAACAAAAAGAAGAACTGAAGAACGCTCCAAATCTAAAAAAAGTAAGAAAAAAGGGAAAAAAAGAAAAAAAAGGAGATAAAGTATGAATGTTTATTTTAAAGATGGAAATGTGGCAACTAAGAATTTAAATCCAGGAACATCAGTTTATGGAGAAGAATTATTCCATGAAGACGTAGAATATAGAATATGGAATCCTAGACGTTCAAAATTATCTGCAGCCCTATTAAATGGATTAGAAAATTTAAAACTTGAGAACACTTCAAAGGTATTATACCTTGGTGCATCAACCGGAACAACTGTTTCACACATTTCTGACATTGTAATCAATGGAAGAATTTATGCAGTTGAATTTTCACCAACAACAGCTAAAAAATTGGTTCAACTTTCACGTCAAAGGTTTAATATTGCTCCGATTTTAGGAGATGCAACAAAACCCAAAGGATATCTCAATATTGTTGAAAATGTAGACTTAGTATACTGCGATGTCGCTCAACCAACACAAAGTGAATTGTTTATGAAAAATATCAACATGTTTGCAAAAGATGATGCACAGGGACTTATAACAATTAAAGCTAGAAGTATTGACGTAGTACAAAAACCTAAAAAGATTTTTAAAGAACAGGAAAAGAAATTGAAAGAAAAAGGTTTTAAAATTATTGAAAAAGTGAAACTGGAACCATACGAAAAAGACCATATTGCACTATTAGTAGAGAAAAATTTTTAAAAAAAAATGACTAATTTTCATTAGCAAATAAGCGAAAAAATCGCTGAGAGAAATATAAAAAAATACTACAAAAAACATGAAAAAGTATTACTTAGATACCTTTTTATACTAGTAAATTAAAAATTATATATGCTAATGCAAATAAAATAAAAGTTCGTTTAAGTGCTCTTTAGGTTGATTCACTCTATTAATCACTCCATTTAACTAAAGCCTAAAGACACGAACTTATTTTATGAAAATACTATTTTTTAAAAAACTTTTTTTCAAAGATAATTTTACTTATTTTATTTAAAAAAAGTATTACTCTTATGAGTTAATATTACCTAAACATTTATCAATTAAATTAAAAATTTAAATCATAGAAAAGAAACCACCAAAATTAATTTTTAATTGAATACAATATCCAAATAAACAAATAAAATTACATGAAAAAGATACTAATCAAATTAGCTCATCGAACACAATTCCAATAATCATTTAAAATTTTTTAATAAATCCCTAACCTCAAAACTTAACAAGAAAAAAAGTTGATTAAATTAAAAATATGTTTGATTAAAATAAAAGTAAACACGAAATACACGAAATAATTATTTATAAAATAAAAATAATAAAAGATTACATCTAAAAATCATTTAAATTATACACTAATGGTACATGCGAATGTATTTTTTTAGAAATTACATCAAAAATGACTTTTGCAATTTCTCTTTTGGAAGCTAAAGGAACGGACAAAACATCATCATCAACAATTAAAACTTCATTATTATCAGATCCAAATTGACATCCATTTTTAGAAATATCATTAGCAATGACAATATCTGTACCTGCATGTTCAATTTGTTTTCTAGCACAATCGATAATTTCATCTTTTGATATGTTAAATTCAGCTTTAAATCCGACTAAAAATATATTAGGATTTACAGTTTTAACTTGACGAATAATTTTAGTGGCAGGTTTTAAATTTAAAAATAATGAACTACTTGAATCAATTTTTTTATTATCTTTCTTTTTAAATTCAAAATCAGAAACAGCAGCAGTTGATATGAATATATCAAAATTAGGAATTAAATTTAAAATAGCCTTGTTCATTTCATTACCTGTTTCAACATGAACAATATCAAAAACTGAAGGAATTTTAACACTAACTTTAGCTACAACCAAAGTTACATCAGCACCTCTAATATATGCTTCCTTTGCAAGTGCCAAACCCATCTTTCCGGAAGATTTATTTGTAATACCCCTTACAGAATCAATAGGTTCATAGGTGCCGCCAAGACTAATTAAAACTTTTTTTCCTTTAATAAAATCAATCCTTCCTATTTAAATTAATGGTTCTTAAAGATTCAAGTACAATATCCTCTTTTGATGGAAATTTAGCTTTTCCTTCTTCCATATGAGGTTTAATAAAACTAGCAGATTTTTCTTGTTTAATTTTATTGATATTTGCTTTAATAGCCCTATACATTGAATCATGCATTGATGGAACAAAAATAATCGGAGTATCATGACCATAAGCAGTAATTAAAAGAGTAGAAATTGCATCATCAGCTATTTTATATGCAAATTTAGAAATAGTGTTAGCTGTTGCAGGAGCAACCAATACCAAATCCTCTTGAGAATATTTAACATGCTCAATTTGGCCAGTTAATTTAGTTACAACTTCACTCCCTGTTGCAAATTCCATCGCATTTGGATGTATAATCTCACATGCCGAATCACTCATAAAACATTTTACTTCAACATCATTACGTTTAAATTCACGAGCTAACTTAATGGCTTCAATAGCTGCAATACTACCAGTAACACATAATATAATCATATAATTTCCCCCAAAAAAACTAAAAAAAATAATTATGTAATTTGAATATCAGATAGAATATAATCAAATACATATAAGTTGTCTTCAAAATCATTCACTGGTGCACTATATAGCATTACATAAGCTTGTCCACCTTTCTCAAACCAAACAGCTTTATGTACTTTTACAGTTCCATTCTGATTAGAAGAATACATATATTCGTATGCATGGATATTACTAACCATAACTTCACCAGAAGATGTTAAATTAAAAGAAGAGTCTTTTTGCATTGATTTATAAGTATTATTCAAATAAGTATAAAAATCTCCTTCAATAGCTTTCTTTTCAAAATTGATATTTACTTGACCTATGCCAGCAGAATCAATTGAATCAAGTTTAGATATTGACATGATAGAATAATTAGAATCAGACTGAGAATAACCCCAATTAGAAGGATAATGAATAACAATTCCCCCTTTAGATAAAATCATCATAGTAATATCGGAATTATCTTCTTGAGCATTAACACATGAAAAGGCACAAATAAGCAATATTATAAATGAAATGACCATTATACTTCTTTTTAAAACATTATTTTTCATGAAATCACCGTTTAAATAACAATATTACTATTCCTCACTCCCACTTGATTCAGAACTACTGCCACTGGAAGATCCACCATTTGAGCCAGAGCCACTACTTGAAGAACCAGAACTACTACCACTACCGCCATTAGAATAACCTGAACTAGAACCACTACCACTATCAGACTGACCATAATCATTTGAAGAATCATCAGTGGTTTCTACATCATAACTAGTGGATGAATAATTAGTGTAATCACGTGAAGAAGTAGTTTTTGTAGTATTTTTAATATTTTCAGTAATATCCGGGAATGCAGTATCCTGAACTATAGCTACAGTAGTTGTTTCAGAAATATTATTGAAATCTAAATTAAAGACACCATAGCCTACACCAACAGTAAACGCAATAACCAATACCAATAACAATACTAATTTAAATGTTCCACTACTCATTGATTTCTTTTCTTTTTTGTCATATTTAGCATCACCCCTTTTAGGGTTGATGATATATTTTTGAACTAAATCTTGTTCTTTTTCTTTTTTATTATTGGTAGGTTTACTACTTCTTTCCTTTTGAGTAGTGTAATTTGATTTACCTTGCATAGACCTAATTCTTTGAGTAGCTTCTTTTGCATCAATAGAATTTAATTTATCTTCATATTTAGAACGAAAATAACTATATTTTTCTGGAGAAATCTTTCCAGATTGGTAATCAACTTCTAAACTATCCATAATTTTTAGAAGTTTGTCTCTATCATTTGGCATTCCTACCCTCCCCGAATTATTATAATATAATTTTATATTAAAACCTTAATTTATAGTTTACCTAAATTCAGGATAAGAACCTAATACTTTTAAAAAATAAGTTTTATCTCCTATTTCATTAATAATATTCTCAACAGTATCATCTTTTCTATGACCATTAAAATCAACGAAAAACAAATATTTACCCAAACCTTTTTTAGACGGTCTAGATTCAATTTTAGTTAAGTTAATATTATTTTTCTGAAAAATTCCTAAAACCTCATATAATCCACCAGGTTTATCTTCATAAATAGAAAATATAATGGAAGTTTTATCAAAGCCTGTTGGAGCGTTATCATTTTTTGACACTACAACAAATCTTGTCTCATTATTGTCAGTGTCTTGAATATTTGGTTTAATTATTTCCAAACCATACAATTCAGCCGCTTTTGAATTTCCAATAGCAGCCTTAGTTTTGTCACCAATAATATTTTTAGCAGCATTTGCAGTGCTTACTGCATAATGAGGTTGTATTTTATTTTTAACAATGAACTCTTGACATTGTGCAATTGCTTGTGAATGAGAATATACATCCACAATATCATTCATTTGAGTTCCAGGATTTACCATTAAATTTTGATTAATTGGAATAATAATTTCATCGAATATTTTTAAGTCAAATTTATGAGCTAGAGAATCTAATGTAATCCCAACAGGCCCCTCAATTGAATTTTCTATTGGAACAACACCATATAAAGACTCATCATTAACAACACTCTCTAAAACTGCTGGAATAGTACAATAAGGAATTAAATTATCACCAATCATATTTGCTGCTTCGTGAGTGAAAGTTCCCTTAGGACCTAAAAATGAAATTAATGGTATGCTATTACCTCCAAAAAAAAATAAAAAAAGATATTAAGATTCTAATTTTGCAATTAGTCTTAATATGTCAGTTTGTGTTATAATACCAATGACTTTACCATTTTCAACAACAGGTAAACCATTGAATCCTGTTTCAATCATGATTTTAGAAACTTCACTGATTGTCATTTCTTTAGGTATAAAAGATGGATTTGAAGACATGATATTTTCAACAAGAACCTCTTTAATCTGAGATTTTTGATACTTTTCAGGAACCTTTTTTCTAAAGTCAATAAAAGCTCTCATTAAATCTTTAGATGTAATAATTCCTTTAAGTTCATCATCTTCAATAACAGGCACCCTTCCAATATTAGAATCAATCATTTGCCTTCTTGCATGAATTAACCTATCAGTTGGAGAAACTGCCACCACATCTTCAGACATGATTTCTTTTACAGTTATCTTATCAAATGCAATTCCAATAGCAAGAGTTACAAAATCAGCTTTAGAAACAATTCCAACCATTTTATCATCAGATACAACTGGAACTGAACCAATACCATTTTCCAACATCAACTCTGCCACATCACCTAATTGCATTGTTTCTAACACAGTGATAACATCTTTAACCATTACAGATGAAATATGAAATCTTGATGCGGGCATGCTTTCAGATTTTGAAGAACCAAGCTTGCTAGCAATATCTCTTTCAGAAATAATACCAACTAGTTCTTTATTGTTTGTTACAGGCAAACGAGAAACATTATGTTTGCGTAATAATTTTAATGCATCAGAAAGATTTTGATCTTTGTCTATTGTGATTAAATTTTCAGACATCAAATTCTTAATTTGCATTATTACCATCTCCTTATTATATTATACAATGTTTATGCTCTTCTAACTGAGTTTAAAACATCTCTTTCAGTGATAATACCAACAATTGTATCATCTTTAATAATTGGTACACCACCAATATTTTTTTCAGCGAATAATTGGCATAATTCGCCGACAGTCATTGTTTGTTCTACAGTGATTGGATCTTTAACCATGATCTCGGACACAGTAGTTTTTAAAACATCAGTAGCTAAATTTGAATTTAAATTATCAAATAATTCTTTTGCATTTAGGAATCTAATAACATCAGTTGATGTTAAAATACCTAATAATTTTTTATTTGCTTTAGAAAAATCTGCTTCCCCACCAACAATTGGAATTCTTCTTAAACCATTTCTAACCATGATTTTACATGCACTTTCTAATGGTGTTCCAGGAGTAGTAGTGAATACTTTAGGACTCATATATTCATGTACAGTTTCTTTACCTGCCATACCTGCTAAGGATAATGCAATATCCCTCTCAGTTACAATTCCTGCAAGTTTTTCATCAGCATCAACAAGAGGAATAGCACCTAATTGGTTATTTAACATTGTTTTGAGTGTATCCCCAATAGAAGCTTTTGTAGGTAATGTAATTAAATCACGAGTCATTATTTCTTTAACAGGTTCATTAATTGCTGCTAAAAAATTATCTTCGTATTTTTTCTCAATAATGTTAAATTTTTTTCCTCCACCAAAGAAATCTAATATATCCATTACTGTTACAATACCTAATAATTTACCAGAACCTGGATCAGTAATTGGTAATCTTCTAAATTCATGTTCCATCATTACTTTAGCAGTATCCTTGATAGATTTTGTAGGAGGAATAGAAATAACATCTTTAGTCGCAAGAGCCATTATGTCTCCTTCTCTATCGTGAACTTTAGTCACATGTTCAACTGCACCAGTATTTGATTTTCTATTAATGGATGTTTTATCTTTCATTTACACACCTCTATTATCAAATCACACATCAAAAAAATAAAATCATAATATCAAAACAAAAGATTACTCAATATCCAAAATTTTATGGATTTGAGGAATGGTGGAAACGTCAAAATATTGTCCAACAACTTCAGAATACTCAAATAATCTAAAATTAATATCTTTCCAGTCGCTTAAAGGACTAGATGGTTGGATAATTATTTTAAGGTCGCTTTTGTTTGAAATATTTTTTGATAATTTTTCAACTACCTCTTTAAATGATTCTATTTTTGTTGAAGGCAATATGACTACTTTACAATATACATTTATGGACTTTGCCCTTAATATATTTAGTGATTTAATCTCATTTAATAAAATATTCTCATCAAAATTATCATTAAAATGTTCAGGTAACTTAATATCTAAAGAAACAATGTCCAATTGTTCAATTAAATCAATATTCCTTGGTAAAGTACCGTTTGTTTCAAGCATTGTATTTAAACTAAAATTCTTACTGACTTCTGAAATAAAATCCGGATATAAGCTCGGCTCCCCACCAGTAAATGAAATAGTTTTACAATCTGGAGTTAAAAGTTTATTAATTTCCTCACAAACTTCTTCAGAAGTCATTAATTTTCCTGCATTTTTAGATTTACTATCATTAGTATCACAATAATTACAGTTGAGATTACAACCTGCAAATCTGACAAAAATTTGTCTTTCACCAATTAAAAGGCCTTCACCTTGAAAACTTGAAAATATTTCTATAACAGGAGCTTTCATTATAACTCTTTCCTATATTCTGCACCTTGACCAATACCTTCATTAACACAGACTGAAACGTAGTTTAAGTTACTATAAGATTCATGTAACTTTTCTGCTAAAACTTCAGCAAAATATTTTGACAATTCTTCAGCAGATGTATATGGGAGTGGTAATAACACACAGTCAACAGAAGGAATGGAATACCCTTTACCCTCAATTTTAAAATGAATTGTTTTATTTTCTTTTAATTCATTGATTGAATCATTTTCTTTATCAAAATCTTTAAAGTCAATTAAATCGTTATAAACAGGAATTAATAATCTGTGATCAAGCTCATTGCAAACTGATTTTGTAAAACCTTTCACATCTTTAAAATCAACTACAAATTCAAATTTTCCCGCTCTTTCACCTTCAATTTCAACATCTACAAAGTAAGAATGACCATGAATAAAACCACAAGATTCATGGCCAGGAATTACATGAGCAGATGAGAATCTTAAATTTGATTGAATTCCATTAACTAAAATTTTCATACTAACACCTTTGTTTTACTTATATCATTTTCAATTGTTTGCAACTCATCAATAAATCGACACACAGTCTCATTTATTAAATTTAATAAATTGTCTTTATTAAATATTTGAGTTCCATCTTCATCTTTAATATCAAATAATCCTATTGTTTCAACATCATCGGGAGTTCCCCTATCTTCCAAGTTAAGTGCAAAATGTATTTTAGCAGAACTTAATGATATAGTAGCTATTGAAATAGATAATTTTCCATCATCAACAAAAATATCATCCCCTTCCCTTTTAGTTTTAATTCCATATTCAGTTAGAATTTCCCTAAAAATCATTACAAGAATTCTTTGCCTCAAATAAGCAATTCTCATGTTTGGAGGTTGTTGATCAAAGAATTCGCAAATAAAATTAACCATATAATCAGATTTTATCTCGAGGCCAACATCAGCAAAGTCTTTTAAATTATCTGGAGTGATATTAACTGGACCAACCCAAGTTATAATTGAAGAGCCATAAATTTCAAATTCTTGAAAAGCCCAAGATGGATTAATTTGACTTCCATCATATTCAAATATTTCATCAACATGTTTATGAATAATAGACATAAACTAATTTAAGATTATATTTATTATATAAATATTAAGATTAAATGAAAAATTAATTTAAAGAAGTATATAATAAAGTTAATTAGGAGATAATAAAATGGAACAAATAAGAACAAGAGATTTTATTTACACAAGCGACGATTTATATTTTGCATCAACAAATTATATCCACCCAGAAGACAGAGTGATTTCATTTTTAAGATACATTCCAGATCCAGAAGGAGATAGGGAAAAGGATGGTAAAAAATACAGAAAAGTAGGGTCTGCAGAAGCATACGAATATTTAAGAAAAAATCATCCAGATTATTTATATTTCTGCGATGTTACAAATGTCGAAATGATGGGAGTGCCGTTAGAGAAAGTTGAAAGAATAATTAAACCTGAAAAAAGACTTTTAGGTCTTAAAGATACATTTGATAATGGTGGAGAAGTTAAAAATCCAGAATTAATTTCAAAATTAATGGATGTTGCCGATTTTTTCCATTTCATGGCAGGTATTCCTTATGACCATTTAGGAATCTCAGGTTCAATTTTACCGGGACTTCAAAAAAGTGATGTTTCAGACCTAGATTTTGTAGTTTATGGCCTTGACAACCATCGAAGAGCAATAGCTACTTTTAAAGAGAATAGAGGAAAAGAAGTTTACATTGAAGAGATTGACAAACATATTACTGTTGAAGGCATTACCAATGATTACTGGGATTTTGTATACAATAAAAGAATGAGTGATGAAAGTTTAACTAAAGAAGAATTTAGATGGTATGAAAATAGAAAAGCAAATAGAGGAACAATAAATGGAACTTTATTTGATATTCTTGCCACTAGAGATTACGATGAAATTGATGGAATATGGGGAGATACAGTTTATGAACCCCAAGGAATAGCACAAATTGAATGTGATATTGTAAGTGCACTTGGTGCATTCGACAACCCTTCATCATATACTATTGAAAATTTAAAAATATTAAATGGTGTTGAAGCACCCATCAGAGAAGTTGTTTCATTTACACACACTTATGCCGGCGAAGTAGTTGACGGAGAACACGTAATAGCAAAAGGTAAAGTAGAAAAAGTAATTACCAAAGGAAAAGAAAATTATTACAGAATTGTTATTGGAACTACACGTGAATCAATTGATGAATATTTAAAACTTAAAGAAACACCAGTTTAAATGAGAGTTTAAGCTCTCAACTCTTTTTTTAAAATAGTATACAAAAGACAAAATAGACAATATTACCATTAACATCCATACTGATTAATATTAAACCCAAATTAATTTTTAATTTCAAATTTTAATATTAATTTTCAAATAAAATGAAAAACATCCATAATCCCCCTATTAAACAAAATAATAAAATACAATTCAATGATTAGATATTTTTTCAAAATTTTATTAAAATTACAATTGAATAATATTTAATATCATAGAATTCTTAAAACTACTATTCAATATTTTTAAATAAAACCAAACAAAATGGAGCAAAAACAATCCAAATAATTTATAAACTTCAATTTATAAAATACTAATGTTGTATTTAATTTAATGTGATAAAATGAGTGAGAAAAGAATAGAATGGAATAGTAATTTTGCATTCATGATGGCCATGATTGGTTCAGCTGTTGGACTTGGAAATATTTGGCGTTTCCCAAATGTACTATACTCCAACGGAGGAGGATCATTCATGATTCCGTACATCATATCATTGTTTTTACTAGGAATATCATTTGTTCTAGTAGAATATGCAGTTGGATTTAGATTTAAAAAGTCAATTGCAAGAATACTATTCGCAATTAGTAAGAAATTAGAACCAATAGCTTGGTTTATTGTACTCGTAGTATTTTTAATCACAACATACTACGTTTGTGTTGTTGGATGGGACTTAATATATGTTGTTTTAAGTTTTACAAAAGCATGGGGGACAAATCCAGATTCCTTCTTCGCAGTTAATGTATTACAAGCAACAGACTCAATATCTGGAATATTCCAAATCGTCCCAATTGTACTTGCATCAGTATTTGCTATTTGGTTCATGATATGGTTAATTGTTAAAAGAGATTTAAATGATGGAATTGGAAATGTAAGTAAAGTTTTATTACCTACACTTTGTTTAATGGTGGTAATTATTGTCGTATTTTCATTAACTTTACCTGGTGCATCTATTGGATACACACAAATATTCACACCAGATTGGAATGCATTAACTAATCTAAATGTATGGTTAGCAGCATTTGGACAAATTGTATTCTCCCTTAGTTTAGGTATGGCAATTGCAATGACTTATGCAAGTTATTTACCAGAAAAATCAAAGTTAGTAGACAGTGCAGTTACAGTAGCATTTTCAAATTCAGCTTTCGAAGTATTTAATTCAATTGGAATTTTCTCCATTTTAGGATTTATGGCATTATCCACAGGAACTCCATTTGATCAATTAGTAACTGAAGGAACAGGACTTGCATTCGTTGTATTCCCACAAGTATTCAACACAATGGGAACAATGGGTACAATTATCGGACCAATATTCTTCATATGTATTTTATTTGCAGGAATTACATCAGCTATTGCACTTCTCGAAGTAGCAACATATGCAATTTCTGAAAAATTTGATATTGAACGTAAAAAAGCAGTGACAATGATTTGTATTGTAGGATTCATAATCTCAATGATTTTTGCAACAGGACTTGGAAGTACAATACTTGGAGCATTCGATGCATTCTTAAATAATTTTGCATTATTACTCGGAATCCTTATTGAATGTGTAATTTTCGGTTGGATTTATGACTTTGACAAGTTAATAGAAACCTTAAACAAAGATTCAAAAATCAAAGTAGGTAAAACTTGGAAAGCTATAATCAAATTTATTTTACCAATTTGTATTGCTATTTTATGGATACAAGGAGTTTACTCCACAATAACAAGCTCAGATAGTTTAAGTTTAACTATTATGGGAATATTGACTGTAATATTAATCGTATTGCCAATCATATTTGCTAAAATACCTGCAAAAAACAAAGATTATTATGCAGTAGATAAATGAATAGCTAAATAATTAGCTATTTACTTATTTTATTTTTTTATATATACTATTTTTTAAGAATTCATGAAAAATTAGATTTTATATTAAAAAAGGTTAATAGTGGATAAAAATATCCACATACTAACATTCAAATCCGCCATCACATCTAATGATTTGTCCATCAACAAATTCAGATTCATCAGATGCAAGGAACAATGCAAGTGCTGCAATATCTTCCCCTTGACCTACACGTTTCATTGGTGCACCATCAACCATCATTTGTAATGCTTCTACCCCACCAATACTATCAACCATAGCTGTGTGAATAGCACCAGGTGCAATACCATTACATCTTATTTCAGGACCTAGTTCAAATGCTATTGATTTTGTAAGACCTGCAATAGCATGTTTGGAACTAATGTAACCAACAAAACCAAAGTGAGCAGCATATGAAGCTACAGAACATGTGTTAATAATAGTACCTTTTCCTTTCTCTTTCATTACAGGAGCGACTAATTGAGTTAAGTATAATGCAGCATATACATCAACATCAAACACCATATCCCATTCTTCTTTAGTCATTTCTAAAAGAGGAGTAACACTTAATAAACCAGCATTGTTGAATAAAATATCAACAGTCCCATACTCATCCATAGTGGTATCGAAAACTTTTTTGATATCATCAACATTACTCATATCAGCAATTACATAAATTGCATCATTTCCTTCTGCTTTAATATCATCAACAACAGCTTTAGCTCTTTCTTCATTTCTTCCGGTTACAACAACTTTTGCACCTTCTTTAGCAAAAAGTTTTGCAGAATCACGACCCATACCTGAAGTTGAACCAGTGACAATTGCTACTTTACCATCTAGTTTTCCCATGATAACACATCCTTTATTTTTTTTATATGATCTCGTTATCAAATATGAAAATATCCAATAATGAATTCTTGGTATTTTATAGTATATTTTAAATAATATTTAAAAATTTATAATTGAATTAAAAATTAATGAAAAAAATTATTAAATATATTAACATGAAATGAATTTTATTTAATGTAAAAAAATAACTGTAATATATTGGAAAAAATACTAAAACCAGATAATTACCTGAATAAAAATTATTTATATTAATTAATTAAATTTAGATGAATTAAAACATCCAAATATTTATATTAACAATCCCTAACTAATTATACTGAATTCAAGAGGTTAAAAAATGATTAATTTATCTTCAATAAAAATGCACATGTATTGTCCAATGAGTTTATATCTAAAAACACATGAAGATATCAATGAAAACGAGAAATATAATCCATATTTAGAAATTAAAAACTTAAAAATTGATATTCAAGACTTAATGCAAAAAAACATTCGCAAAATAAAAAGAACAATGAATTTAAACGAAATTGAAAATGCATTATCACAAAATATTTACGAATACATAAAAAATACAACTGAATCAATGAAATCTTCAAAAATAGACATCAGTCAAGAACAAATCGATGAAATACACAACGAGACTTATTTTAATATAAAAACATTAAGCATCAAATCTAAAAAAGCAATGACAATTTTAAATAAAGACGGATTTAGCATTACCGAAATGTTTTTTCCAAATTGTATTTATTCTTATCTTATTAAAGACCCTCAACTAGAATTAATCGGAATATGCGACAAAATAGAAATAATTGATGGAAGATATTACCCGATAAGTATTAAAAACTCGAATCCGCCAATTAAAGGAGTATGGGATAAAGATGCAATTGAACTTGTTGCAAATGCAATACTTATTGAAGAAGAATTTGACACAGAAATATTTGTAGGGTTTGTTGATTATAAAAAAATCGGAGATAGAAGACCAGTAGTAATGGATGTTGACCTTAGAAAATCATTATTTAATGTGATTAAAGAAGTTAAAGAAATAATTGAAAATAAAAAAATCCCAAACATTAATAAAAATCCTGAAAAGTGCAGACATTGCAAATATGAAAATATTTGCATGAAAAAATAAACCAACAATGAACCATCATTAGCTGCTTAAAAACGAATATTTCCATCTAAAAGTTCAATATTAAATACAGCAGTATCAGCAATCGACATTACCGCTAAAACACCAGCCTGAATCGGATCTGTAATAATTAAATCAGCATATTCAGTTACACTACCAGGCATATTGAGTGAAATTACAATTAAATTACTTTCTTCTTTAACTTTCTTAACAGCCTGAGTAATTTCACCACCCATAAGTGAACCTGCTAAAACTAAAGCACTTACACGAGGGAGTCTAGAAATAGCTTCAATAGCTTCAGCTAGTGATTTTTCACCAACTAATGGAATAGTATCAATACTAATACGTTCACCACGGATATTATGCCTATCGGCTTCAGTGATTGCACCCATAGCTACTTGAGACACTTGTGCCCCGCCACCAACAATAATTATACGTTTACCATAAATATCTAATTGTGAACCATGTAATTCAACTGATTTAACTTCTTCGATTTTCTCAAGATCACCAATTAAATCATCAATGTTTTCAACATGCTCAAGCTCAAGGTTAATAGATCCCATGTTATTTTTTTCAACAAAAAGATGGACATAACTGATATTAGCACCATAATCAGTGATAACATCAGTAATATCGTCCAATACACCTTTTTTTTCATCAGATTTAATAGTTAATGTATAATCATTCATTTTTTGGCCTTATTTTATCTAATTCAGCATGTGCTCTTTTCCACATGCTCAAATAATTATCATGTTTAGTAACTGGAATAACTTCAAGCCCTAAATCTCTGTGTTCCTGAATCCATCCTTCATCAAGAACCGGAATTTCAATTTTTATCGGTTCAGAGGTTTTATTAACAATTATAAGATTCCTATAAGGAAAATCCCATTCAACAATGTATCCTCCAAGACTTATTATATGATATGGCCTCATAACAAATTTCATAAATAATTCCCCCTATAATAATCCAAGTACAATAGACAATATTCCAAGTAATGTTGTTCCCAAAATTGTTGGCAATAACTGTTTGTTTGTAAATACTGGGGCAAATGCTGAGAAGACACCCATCATAAATACGAATATTAAAGCAACAACAATATTAACAAGAAGACCTAATGAGAAAATGCTTGGTGGAACACCAATGAATAAAACTGAAAATATAGAACCAAGAACAAACATGAAGAATCCTCTAGTTAAAACAACAATAGACCTATATTTTGAAGCATATTCCATATATGGTCCTTCAATAACATCAGATTTAGCTTTAATAATTGAAAATGGATATTCATTTAAAATTATCATATACCCAATGAAAAATACGATAGCCGCAATACCACCAGCTACAGTAAATAAAAAGGGACCATGAACTTGTTGAAAAATAACAATATCTTTTAAGAAAATACTTCTAGCCGCAGTTACTGGAGCAAATAATGCTAAGTACAATGGGAAAGATCCATAAGTAATCATTCTTAAAGATCTTTTTGCACTTATATCTTCAACAAATGATAATGGAGCATTAATATGAACTGCACCATTTACACGATCAGGGAAAGGCATTTTAACAGACATTACAGATTTAGATAATGCCCCCATCAACACATAACATATTTCTTCTACTTTTAAAAATCCAACAATAGCAACTAAGCTTGCAATTGCAGGGATTTTATAAGCTTGTGGAGTTAAAGCAATGAAGACACATAAAACCACGATGAAACATATTATAGGCAATATTTTATATAACTTTGGAACAGGAGATGAAACTTCTATATTTTCTTTAAATAAGAATTTAATTGGAGCCATAATTCCTGGAGCAACTACCAAAGGACCTATTCTTTGTTGAATTCTTGCATGAATATACTTTCTTTCAATTCCAGGAAGCAATGTTGAAATTATAAAACAAACAACCACTGTAAGAATAACTGCAATAATCGGATTTGTGATTATATTTGAATACATGATTTATCTCCTAACAACCTCAATTGATCTATCAGTACATGTGAAACAAGGGTCGCATTGTACAATACATAATTGACCATCCGTAAGATGATTCCCAATACAAGCATATTGCATTGCACCAATGTTTGCCATTGATGGAGTCCTAATAATACAATGTCTTACTCTCCCAGTTTCCAATGCATAAGAATGATATAATGTTCCTCTAGGAACTTCAATATAACTTTCAGTAATCTCAGTATCAATCATTTCCCAATCATGATTAACTAATTTACCCTCAGGAATATTATCAACAGCTTGTTTAATAATTTTAATAGATTCAAAGGATTCCAAAACCCTCATTAATAAATTAGATTTTACATCACCATCAGGTTGTGTTACTATGTTATAATCAAAGTTATCATATTCAAACATAGTAGTTCTTAAATCTCTTGCAATTCCGGTTGCTCTTAAAGAAGGTCCAGTTACTGCCAATTTAATAGCTTGTTTTTGTGGTAAAACTCCCACACCAGTAATCCTAGATAACACAATTGGATCTGCAACAAATCTATTAGCAAAATCAGAAAGTCCATCCCCAATTTTATCCATGTCATCTTTAAGTCTTTGTAGTTTAGTGGCATCCAATTCACACCTAGGTCTTACTCCCCCTAAAACAGAGCAACCATATTGAACCCTATTTCCACCAATCATTGCAAGTAATTCCATAACTATTTCTCTTAGATAGAATACTCTCATTGAAAATGTTTCATGAGCAAGAACTTCACAACCATGCGCTAAATACAAGAAGTGTGAATGTAATCTTTCAAGTTCCCCCATGATTACACGAATATAAGTAGCTCTTTCCGGAATTTCAATACCTAATCCCATTTCAGCAGTCCTACATGAATTCCATATATGTGAGTTAGAACAAATTCCGCAAATTTTTTCAGTAAGTGCATTAGCTTTTTGAACAGGAAGTCCTTCCATGATTCTTTCAATTCCCCTATGATTAACACCAATAGTTATTTCAGCTTCTTGAATAATTTCATCTTCAACAAAAAACCTTACTCTATATGGCTCCAATGCAGCAGGGTGAACTGTACCCATTGGAATTTCTGTTTCAATAATATTATTTGTTGGTACTTTTTCATCCATATAATCCCCTCTCTAATCCGCATCCAGTAATGTAGGTAAAAGTGATACAACTCCAGCTAAAACATCTTGTGGCCTTACAGCACAACCTGGAACTTTTGCATCAACAGGTATGATATTCTCAACTGGTCCATCAATTTCTTCAGATGGAATATCACCATAACAATTCTTATAAACTCCTCCCATTAAAGCACAACTTCCAGCAGCTACAACTAATTTTGGATTAGGAATAGCATCATAAATTGCTTCTAATGGTTTTCTATTTAAATGTGTAACTGGCCCAGTTACAACTAAAACATCAGCTTCACGAGGATTCCAAGTTAAAAACACATTATATTGTTCAGCATCAAACCTTGGTGATAATATTGAATTAACAATTTCAATATCGCATCCATTACATCCACCAGTGTAAACTAACATGACATGTATTGCTCTTGCTCTTGAAAATGATTTAATTCCCATTTAATCACCTTCCTCTTTATTTTTTAATACAGTTTTATCTGACAAATATTGTGAAATTATTTTAATCTTATCATCAGATATTTTAAATGGTTGTTCTAGGAATTTTGAAACATCAACATCTTGATCACCAACACAAGCTGGGTGAATAGCACCTTTTTGCCCATAAAGTGAAAATATTGGACAGAAATCATGACAATAGTAACATACAACACATTTTTCAAGATTAATTTCAGGTACTTGATCTTTAGTCCAACCATCAGTTAATTTAACTGGATGAGTTAATGGTTTCATTTCAATTGCATTAGTTGGGCACACATTAGCACAACCAGAACACCCAATACATGCATTTTCATCAACTTTATCATCTATTTTAACTGAAAGAGTTGATATTTGATTTCTCATATCCATATCAGTTACTCTATCTGCTGCAAAAAAGATTCTTTTAAAGTTAGTAAATGCTCCTTCTAAAGCTATTTTAATTAAATTTCTCATTTAAATACCTTCTATTGAATCTTTAAAATTTCTTTCAAATAAAAATGCTCTTGCAGGACATGCATTTTTACATGCTCCACAATATGTACAATTTTCTTCATTAACAACAAAATTTCCATCAATTTTTTCGATTGCATCATATGAGCAAGTATTGTAACATAAACCACAGTGCATACATAATTTTTCTTCAATGAAATTGAATCCATCTTTAATTTCATTTTTATACATAGTAGATTTAGGAATTGCATCAACAGGACAATGTACTGCACAATTTTCACACAAAATACATTTCTCCAAATCAACAGAGATACTTCCACGGTTAAGTGTGATTGCTTTTTCTTGACACACTTCAGCACAAATTCCACAGGAGATACAATCATCTGAAACTTTTCCATCCCAAGAACATGTCATAAAATGACGTGCATTTTCTTCATTACAAACTTGAACACATTTTCCACAAGATACACAAAATCCAGATAATGTAGGCAATTCTATTTCATTAAATTCATCGTAAATGAACAATTCATCATCTTCAGTTAATGTATGAACAGGACAATGACCAATAACTACTTCATGATTTGTATTTTCAGTATCAACTGTAGGATCATACCTTAATTCACCATCAACATTTTTATGTGATTCATTTTCACATAAATCAGCACATAAACCACAATTTAAACATGAAATAATAGAACCATTAGGTTTTTGGTTCAATTTATTGACAACAATTGATGAGTCCTCAACAGAAATTGCGTTATGAGGACAAGCCTTCATACAATTAAGACAAAGTGTACAAGTCTTTTTATTAACAATTTGATGCTTATTCATTGAATTATTAGGGCAAACATCTTCACATAATCTACATCCACTACAAATTCCTTCACCCCTATCTATTTTGACATGAATAGCTCCAGTAGGACAATATTCCTGACATCTCCCACATAAAATACACTTATCCACATCAGTTCCAAAATAATTCCTTGTAACTACCTTAGTTTCACTTTCTTTTTTGTATGGAACATCATTTAATGGAGGATTGAGAATTTGTAATGATCTAATTAAATTTAATTGTTTATCTTTTTCAAGTTCATATCCATCAACACGATTTGAACAAACTTCTTGACAGACACCACAACGGGAACAAATACCATATACAATTCCATCATCAATAGTAATATTGTTTGTAGGACAATTGTACATACACATTCCACAGCCATTACATTTAGCTCTGTCTACAACATACCCTCCGTAGCTATTTTGGAATATTGCATCATTTGGACAGTTTTTATAACATATTCCACAAGTAAGACAACTAAATGCCCGTCCATTTATAAATTTAATAGCTTTTGTAGGACACTGATTAATACAATCTCTTTTTCCTTCACATGTACTAGTTGTTAAAAACATTATAAGAACTCCTTATTTACTCCTTGCAAACAGTAGTTTACCTACAAAAATTCCTATTAAAGCAGATACGAATGCAGTTGAAATCGGTAAATCTGTATAAAACGGATAATTGCCAGATTGCCATGCTACAATGATTCCTGCAATAATGACTATTACAAATGATGCCCAAGTAAAATTTGAATCAAAATCATTGAGTTTGATTTGAGATCCAATAATTACACCAAATATTATACCGAATATAATTGGTCCTAAACTTAACATCATTTATTCTCCTCTGTAATTTTTTTGAATCCTGAAAATGCAATAACAATTGCAGATAATCCCACAAATACTTTTAATCCTACAAATATATTGAGATATGGAATAATACCTGCATTAGTAACATCTGGATAATGGAATATGGTTTGAATTGTAGAAGGCACCACATTCAATAGATCAGTACCCACATTGTATAAGAAAAATCCACCAACAAATAATCCTATTAATCCGAAAACAATAAATCCTAATGCACCAATAGATTCAAAAACTTCAATATATAAATGTGAAAATTCTAACGGAGAATTATCTAATCCATATACAAGAATAGATAATATAACCCCACTTGCTATCATAGCACCACCTTGGAAACCTCCACCAGGAGTGATATGGCCTCCAAGAATAGTCATAATACCCAAACAAATCAATATCATTGAAATTGGTAAAGAAACTAATTTTAAAATAATACTACTTTGACTCATTGTTTATCCCCCAATAATCCTCTACCAAATATAAGTAAAACAACTAAACCAGCAGTTAATAATATAATTGATTCACCCAATGTATCATAAGCTCTGAAATCAAAAATAACCACAGTAACCATATTTGGAGCTATTTGAGTTCCCAAAACATTGTAAATATTACTTACACCTGCATTAATCATGCTACTTAAATGGAATACTGCATCCAATAAAGTAACGGAAAAAATAGCAGCCATTACAGCTGCGATTAAATTACGAACAGTATTATGATCAGACAATATTACCACCCCAATACATGATTACACCTATAATTGCAAGTGTTACAATTGAATAAAATAACATTTTATCTAAAGAATCCTCTTGTTCAATTTTAAACTTTGGAATAAGAGGAATGTTTATAATCAATACAACAGTAACAATCAAAGCAACCAAACCTACAAGTAAAACATTTATATGTCTCAATAATATAGTTGCCAATACTAATGAAACAATTAAAAATATTTCTGCTGTAATACTGCCAGAAACATCAGCATTAGTTACTGGTCCCGGTGAAAACAATTTTCTAAATTGTTTTACAACATCAAATACCCTGTCATATAAACTCATAATATTCCCCCAACAAAGTTAGAAATTCCATGTATAATGTAATCAGGGAATAAACCTAAGAACACAATTATTATTAATAATATTCCCATTGCAAATACCATAGCACGAGGAACTTCTTTATTTTCAACATCCAATTCAACTGGTTTTGGTTTTAAAAACATTGTATAAAATGTTTTTACGAAAACCACAAATGTAGCAATACTTACCATGATAGCTAAAATTGATAATTCTGGGAACCCACAACTTAATGAAGCTTGAACAAGCATTAATTTAGATTGGAAACCACTTAATGGTGGAACACCCGCCATTGCCAAACCACCAATTAAAAGCATTATACTTACTTTTGGATGATAAGCTAAAAGACCACCAAGTTTACGTGTATCCACTTCATTAGTTGCTTTGACTATTGCACCAAATCCAATGAATAATAATGCAGTAATTATAATTTCGTTTAATGCTTGGAAAAGTCCTGCAGTAATTGCAA
The DNA here is from genome assembly GCA_964345675.1 of uncultured Methanobrevibacter sp. GTDB lineage: Archaea > Methanobacteriota > Methanobacteria > Methanobacteriales > Methanobacteriaceae > Methanocatella. The sequence continues at coordinate 7,529 of CAYFRZ010000001.1, read as the reverse complement.
AATTAGTTCCAAGCCCAATACCTAAACCAATGAATCCTAATTCACCAACAGCTAAAAATCCAATCATTCTTCTGAAATCAGTTTGAGTTAATGCAAGTGAAACACCCAATACCATGGCCAAAATAGAGAAGAACACTATGAGAACTTCAAATATTGCCAATACAGAATAAATCCGGTACATAATCAACACGATTGAAATCATTGAAATAACTGTAAATGATTGAAGTAACGCTGCTCCATGAGGTTCTGCTTTTGAATAAATTCCAGATTTTATAGTATGGAATGGTGGTAAACCAGATGCATATAACCAACCAAAGAATATTAATCCGAGTGATAATAAAAATACTGGAGATTTTGCATTAACTAACCCACTATGAACTGCAGTGACAATATCAGTTATATTTACACTACCAGTTAATGCAAGCAAGAATCCAATTCCCAAAAGCATTATTGGACTTCCAATTGATCCCAAAATCATATATTTCAATGCCATTTCATAACTATAATCAATTGATGAAGCTGCAACTATACCCACTTGTGCAAGCGCTAATATTTCAAAGAATACAAACATGTGAAATATATCATCAGTTAAAAGCATTGCTGTGACTGCCGCAGTACCTAAGAACAACAAGAACAAATAAGGACCAGAAACTTCCTTATATTTAGTTAAATATATGAATACAACTAAAAAGGTTAAAAGACCTACCATTGCAACAAATACCTGTTGTAAGAAAGTAAATGAATATGTAATTGCAGGATGATATACAACATTTGTCACATTATCCAATATTGGTTCATAACCTCCAAAGTAATGGAGACCATGATTTGACAACAATGGAATTAAAGGAAGACAAATTGCAACAACAAATGCAAAAATTTTAGTAGCTTTATTGAATTTTGAAAAAGCACCAATAATTAATGCTGCCATTAATGGAACAATAACCATGAGTGGAATTAATTCATTCATCGTATTCCTCCTGTTTTGATGTATCTGCTAACATTACACCAGTACTTAATGTACCGTACCTTTTATAAAGAACCATCACCAAAGCAAGCATAACTGCCAATGTACTTGCACCAATTACAATACTAGTAAGTACTAAACCAAAAGGTAATGGATATGCTGCATTTGAAGCAAACCATGAAGTATCCATTCCTGGCATTAAAATAGGTACAACACCACCTGCATTATAACCAATGGCAACAATGAATAAATTAACACCTTCTTCAATGAAGCTAATACCAATTATCTTTTTTATGATATTATCAATGAAAATTGCTGAATAAAGTCCAACAATGATTAATGCAATTGAAGTTAATAATATCACAAGTTGAGTTTGTGCCATTAGTTATCCACCCTCTGAGTTTTTTTAACAGCTAAAGCAATGAAAACAGGTACAATTGCAGCACCTACAATAGCTTGAGTTAAAGCAACATCTGGTGCCAACAATATTTGGAAAAGAACTGCAAGAGCCCCACCTGAAAATCCTGTTAAAACTGCTGCTTTCAATAAATCTTTTTGAATAAGAGCAAGAACAGCACTTAAAACTGTTATTAAACATAAAACAAATTCAATCATCTTACTCATCCTCTTCAATTTCCAATGTAGTTACTGAAAACCTTTCATCTACTTTAAGTTTTTCTGAATCTTCACATTCTAAAGCTAATATTTTTTCTTTAGGGTGTAAAAATGGATGATCTTCACCTACATCTTCTTCAACATCATGTAAATCTAAATTATTTTCCATATCTTCCTTTTTCCAATATGCATTAGCAACCGCATGTGCTATAAATGGTGCCAGAATAAAGTAAATTCCAGCAATCAAATATTGACCAACTGCAATCATTGCAATAACACATGCAATATCAAAAATACCTGCAATATGAATTCTTGCATAAACAACATTCTTTGTGTTTTTACCTAAACTGATAAATCCTATTGCAGAAATTATAATTAAAATCGCTGAAAGGATAAGAAGAACTGATTGAATATATTCAATCATACATCATCACTCCCTAAAACTACAGCGAAAGCAACAGTACCCACAAAACCAAAGAATATTAAAGCTAATGATATATCTCTAAAGAATTCAAGATTATATAAACCACCAACGATTAACAATGCAACAGCAAATGCATTAACCACAATTGAGCTCCCTAAAAGCCCCATAGATGTGGATTTATATGCACTTGCTCTAAAAGTAGCCAACATCATTATCATTAATGCTATAACCACAATATATTTTGAAATAAATAATATATCCATACTATCTCACTCGATTATTTAATAAGAAAATTGTTACAAACTAATTTATTCCAACATTTTCTTTATATACTGTTCAAAAGGAATAACATCCTCTTTTTTTCTTGGAGAAATAGTAGCTACTTTGATAATGTTATTTTCACTGTCCAAATCAACAGACAAAGTACCGGGAGTTAAAGAAATACTATTTGCCAAAATTGTCTGTGAAACAGGCCTCTCCAAAACTGTTTCAATATCAAAGACAACAGGATTAATATTTCTCCTCATAATTCCATTAAATGCAACATCAATTGTTGATTTAATGATTTCATAAATAAGGTCTAAGAAATAAATAATTCCATAACCAATTCTAGTCAAAAACATTAAATAAGCTCCATTTCATTAATAATTAAAAAAGTCAAAATATTGACTAATAATAATAACATTATTATTTATCATGATTATTTATTATAAATGTTATGTATTGTATTTGAAAACATTATAAAAAATAAAGAAAAGAAACAATGATTTTTTAAAAAAATAAATAAGATAATAACCACATTTAGAGATAAATAACCGATAAAAATATCTTAAAATCCGATTTAAAGAAAAAAATAATAATAAAATAAAAATTTATATAGAATAACAATGAAATTTAGGTATACCTAAAGGTGAAAACATGAGTCTAGTTAAAAAATTAGAACCAATAATAATATTTTCTGCAGTATTAATTGGAATTCTATCAAGTAATATCCACATAATATCTCAAAATACAGGTTATTTAATAAATGTCTTTTTATGTTTAATGATTTATGGATTATTCTTAGAAATTAACCTTAATGAATTAAAATATAGTTTTAATAATGTTAAATTCACATTAACAAGCTTAATAATTAATTTTATATGGACTCCATTATTCGGTTATTTCATCGGATCAATATTCTTAACTGGAAATGTAGACATTCTAATTGGATTTTTTATGTTAATTTTAACCCCATGTACAGACTGGTATTTAGTATTTACAAAACTTGCAAAAGGAAATTTAAATTTAAGTTTATCTATATTGCCATTAAATTTAATTTTACAAATAATATTACTCCCAATTTATTTAACCCTCTTTTTCTCAAATGGACAAACAATAAATCACACCCAAATAATTTATTCCCTTCTAATTGTAATTATAATCCCCTTTATTACAGCACAAATTACCAAATTTACTTTAAAAAAATCATTAAAAGAAAAATTAACCAACAAACTCTCAAATTTGGAAATCTGGTTTTTGTTTCTTGCAGTTTTTTGTATATTTGCAAGCCAAGGAAAACTATTATTGGAAAATTTAAACTCAGTATTTGAAATATTTATACCACTAATTCTATTTTTTATTGTAAATACAATAATAGACCTATTAATATCTGAAAAGATAAACTTCATATATTCTGAATATGTTAGTTTAACCATGACAACATTAGCACGGAATTCCCCATTAGCACTAGCTATTGCAATAAATTCATTCCCAAACCATGAACTAATAGTAATATCCCTTGTAATTGGACCATTAATAGAATTACCAGTATTATATATTGTATCTAAATTTTGTTTATGGATTAAAAACTCTAAATTATTCTTTGTTTGTAATTACAACAACTAATATTTAATATACATTTCAAATAATTTAAATAAAACTGGTGCATGAATTATCATGGATAAAGTTGCCAAAATAAAAATTACAGACATACCAAAATTTTTATAAACTTTTTTTGAAGATAGGGGAGCAAAAAGTTTAATCCCGGATGGTGAAAATGAATCAAGGACAATATGGGAAAATACTCCCAATAATAAACTTAAAATTATTTCAATATATGTAAATTCCCCAGTTTTAACTACAAATAAACTAATGAAAAATATGGGTAAAAAAATCATTAATAACTTTTTATTCAAAAATAAAAAGCCCAATAAAGCAACCAATATTGCTAAAATCAAATAATGATTATTTAACATTGAAACTGCAGTAATCAGTTGTAGTGACCATATCAATATCAAACTAACTGCAGCAGTTAATGTTAATACCCCAAAAAGCGAATGAGTGAAACTACGATGTTCAGAAAAATAAAATGTTACACCTAAAAATACTATAATCAAACCAATATAATAAGGTAATTTAAGTATATACAATGATATAAACATTATTAATCCCAATATAATCATCCTATAAACATTTTCCTTTTTGAACTTATGATCAAAATCTGGAATATTTCCACCAATTAACGTTAAAGCAATTAACAGAGGACTGTGAAAAAACATGCACGCAAGTAACAATGCAAATATGGAATGTCCTTTATAAGACGACAACTCAAATCACCTTACAAATAGTATCTAAATATAATTAAAAGTAATTAATCCAAGAGCATTTGAAAAGTAATATTAAATTCCAAAATAAGATAAAAAGCTTTTCATTTGACAGAAAGATGTTTCAACAGTACCTTTGCCAACACTACCAAACGGAGATAACACTTCACAAGTGATTGATGGAACACCATTCAAGTTACAGACATCTTCAAGGGCTCCTTTATACATAGAACCTGCAAAATCAAAAGAAATCATTTCAGAACCAACATCCCCTGAAATATAATTTGCCATAAGGAAACTTTCAGGAGTTGGAGATTTTGATGAAAATACAGACTCACAACCAGGATTTGAATTAAAAGAAGTTGAATGGAAATCTCCCACAGCAGTAACTCCAAGTTCTTCAATAGCTTGCATGATTAAATTACTGACCGAATTTTTAATATGAGCTGCCCTGTTTAAATCAAGAGAATTCAATGTTCTCTCATTATTCATAGAAGATTTTGGAGCCGCAAAAGGGATTAAATATACTGTATTATTCAAATCTTTATTTAATAACTCATTTATCATGTATAAATTAGCTATTTGAGGAGGTAATTCATTTCCATGAATACCAGAAACAATCATTATTTTCTTTCCACCCTCACCGACTTTGAAAATTGGAGTACCATAAACAGATTTTTCTAAAATAAACTGATTGAGAGGAGTCAAGTCCAAATATTTCAAAATATGTTCATTTCTTGAAATGTATCCTCCAGAAAAATCTGAAATATAGCTCATTTCTAAATTTCCAAAATGGTCTAGCTTTTCTAAATGCATAATTAAATATACATAAAAACTCCTATTTAAAAATAGGGATTAAATTGAAGAAATACATTAAAAGATTAATCAGACTTGTCAATTATGAAAGAGATGCTGAAATAGATTTGATGACACAAGAAATCAGCACAATGTCTGGTAAAAAACGAGAAGAGTTAGGAAGAGCAATAAACAAGGTTAAGGGAAAGCTTATTGGCAAAGAATTAGGATTACAGATTGTCCAATTCGGAAGATCAGACAGAATTGAAACTGAAATCTCAGTTGGAGATATGGTTTTAATCAGTACAGAAAATCCTCTCAAAAGTGATTTGACAGGAACAGTTACCGAAAAAGGATCAAGGTTTATAAAAGTTGCATTTGACAAAAAAATTCCAAGATGGGCTTTAAGAAAGAAAGTCCGCATTGATTTATACGCAAATGATGTGACTTTTAAGAGAATGGAAGAAAACTTAAGGCATTTAAGCCTAAAAGGAAAGGATGCACTCGAATACATCTTAACAGATAGAAATCCTGGGAAAAACAGACGTATCCCCTATATTGACTACATTGATGATTCTCTTAATGCATCACAGAAAACAGCAATTGAAAATGCACTTTCATGCGAAAATTTCTTTTTAATACATGGACCGTTTGGAACTGGAAAAACAAGAACTCTCGTTGAATTAATATCCCAAGAGACAAGACAAAACCACAAAGTGCTCGCTACAGCCGAAAGTAATGCTGCAGTTGACAACATCCTTGAAAGATTGATGGACAATAAAAAATTGAATCTTACAAGACTTGGACACCCTCAACGGGTATCAGACCACAATATAACCCAAACATTAGCATATAAGGTTGAAAAGCACGAATTGAATTCAATAATCAATAAAATCCACAAGAAGATTGACAAATTAATAGAAAAAAGAGATTCATTCACAAGACCAACTCCACAATTGCGCAGAGGATATGGAAACTATGACATATTGCACAATGCATCAAAAGGAAAAGGAGGACGTGGAATCGGTCCTGAAAAAATGAAATCAATGGCACAGTGGATTGAATGCAATCAGGAAATAGATGAACTTCATGAGGACATAAAAAGAGTTGAAAACAAAATGATCAAAGACATCATTGAAATAAGTGATGTTATTCTTGCAACAAACTCATCAGCAGCACTTGATTCAATAGCCAAAACCAAATTTGATGTTGCAATCATTGATGAAGCTTCACAGGCAACAATACCAAGCATATTGATTCCAATTGCAAAAGCTCACAGATTCATACTTGCAGGAGACCACAAACAACTCCCCCCAACAATCATTAGTGCAAAGGCAGGAGATTTGGAAAAAACATTGTTCGAAGAGTTGATTAAACTATACCCATCCAAATCACAGCTATTGAATGTCCAGTATAGAATGAACAAATTGCTTATGAAATTCCCAAACAAGGAATTCTACAATAATGGATTGAAAAGTGATGCAAGTGTTGATGAAATAAAAATCGATGATTTGCTTAATTCAAACAACCATGAGGAAGCATTGCTTTTTATCAACACATCAAATGTAGATAACAACGAAGAAGCACATCTAAAAGATTCAAAATCAATAATGAACCATTTGGAATCAAAAATAGCTGTCAGAATTGCTAAAGACTATCTAGATGCTGGAATCAGTGAATACGATATTGGAATAATCAGCCCCTATGCAGACCAAGTGAAAGTGATACAGGAAAATACCCCTGTTGAAGTGAAAACAGTTGACGGATTTCAAGGAAGGGAAAAAGAGATTATCCTCATATCAACAGTCAGAAGCAATGATGATGGAAATATTGGATTTTTAAAGGATTTAAGACGTTTGAACATTGCAATAACAAGAGCTAAAAGAAAATTGATAATTATTGGAAATAAAGAAACACTGAAGAATAGCCCAACATACACAAGGCTTATTGAATTTGTTGAAAATGAAAACTTATTGGTTGACCTCTAGAAAATTCTAAATTATAAATACTATTAAAAATATAATTATCAAATGAATACTTATTCTTATTAATTTATAACGGTGATTAAATATGACTGAAAAAGTAGTTTTAGCATTCAGTGGTGGATTAGATACTTCTGTTTGTGTTAAATTATTAGAAGAAAAAT